>NZ_CALACG010000061.1 GCF_937890585.1 uncultured Campylobacter sp. | reverse complement strand
TATGAGTAAATTTTTATATATTCATTACAATATGAGTTATGGTCTTTAAAATATTATAGGTATGAAGGCTTGTAAAAGATGACGAACGTATTATTTTATCTATCGAAATTTCTCTAGGATTAAGATTTAATTGGCTCATCTATTATAAAGCTCGTATTTGTTTTACTAAGTCGATAGCTTTTACATCATTTAAATATATTAATAAGATATAAGATTATGAGTTGATATATTTTTTAAAAGAATTTTATTAACTTGCAACAAAGAAGTTTAAATTTGCCTTGCAACCCAAGGCTTGAATATTTTATGTATAAATTTTAGCTATTTAGCCCAAAAAGGGCTAAATTTAGACATTAAACCTAAAGTGCATCACGTCGCCATCTTGCACAACGTAGTCTTTGCCTTCAAGTCTCATCTTACCAGCCTCTTTGGCTCCATTTTCGCCGCCATGTGCGATATAGTCATCATAGCTTATCACTTCAGCTCTGATAAAGCCTCTCTCAAAGTCGTTGTGAATAACGCTTGCTGCTTTTGGCGCTTTCCAGCCATTTGTGATCGTCCAAGCCCTTACTTCTACGACGCCAGCGGTGAAATAGCTTATCAAATTTAGCTTTGCAAAAGATGTTTTGATGATCTTTTCAAGACCGCTCTCGTTCGTGCCAAGAGATGCCAAAAACTCGTGTGCCTCTTCATCGCTTAGGCCTATTAGCTCCTCTTCTACTTTGGCGCAAAGCTTGATCACCTCGTGGTCTGAGGCTTTAGCATACTCTTTTAGTGCTTTTACAAATTTATTATCTTCGCTAAGCCCCTCTTCATCGACATTTGCGCCATAAACTACCTCTTTAGCACTTAGAAGCCTTAGCTCTTTGTTGAGCGCTAAAAATGCCTCGCTATCTCTTTGCTCGAAGCTGCTTGCGCTTTTGCCATCATTTAGGTGAGCTAAAAGTAAATTTGCTATCTCAAGCGCCTCTTTAGCGCCTTTTGCATTTGCTTTTGCCTCTCTTGTGAGCTTTTCTATCTTTTTGTTTAGCTGCTCGATGTCAGCTAGTATCAGCTCGGTTTGGATGATCTCGATGTCTCTTACTGGATCGACGCTGCCCTCGACGTGGGTGATATTTTCATCCTCAAAGCAGCGAACTATGTGTAAGATAAGCTCGGTTTCTCTAATGTTTGATAAAAATTTATTGCCAAGCCCCTCGCCTGAGCTAGCCCCTTTTACAAGGCCTGCGATATCTACGAATTCGATGGTTGAGTATTGAATTTTATTTGGACTAACTATCTTTGCAAGCTCGTTTAGGCGCTTATCAGGCACTGGTACGATGGCTTTGTTTGGCTCGATAGTGCAAAATGGATAGTTCGCACTCTCGGCGTTTTGTGCCTTTGTAAGTGCGTTAAATGTTGTTGATTTGCCCACATTTGGTAGGCCTACTATTCCAACTGAAAGTCCCATCAATCCTCCTTGCTAAGTGCTTGTAAAAAGTATAAATTCATCCTCACGCCCGCTCCACTCGCACCTGCTTGGTTGTACCCCCAAGCCTTTTCGCGGTATGCTGGACCTGCGATATCAAGGTGTAGCCACTTGTCTTTATACTCATCTTTGATAAATTTAGCTAGAAACATACCAGCTGTGATCGCGCCGCCATATCTGCTTGAGGCGCAGTTGCTAACGTCTGCGATCTGGCTTTTGATGAGCTCGCTAAGATAAGGGTTAAAATCAAGCGTAGTCGCTAGCTCGCCGCTATCTTTTATCTTGTTTTTAAACTCATTTTTTAGGCTCTCGCTGTTGCCCATGATGCCTGTCGTGTATTCGCCAAGTCCCACGACGCAAGCGCCAGTTAAGGTTGCCATGTCGATTAGGATGTCTGGCTTAAAGTCTTGTGCGTAGCTTAGGCAATCAGCCAGCACCAAACGCCCCTCTGCGTCAGTGTTTCTAACCTCTATGCTAACGCCACTTCTTGAGATAAGCACATCATCTGGTTTATAGGCGTTGCCTCCGATCATATTTTCAGTCGCACCTAAAATGGCGTGAATTTCAAATGGTAAATTTAGCTCCGCTGCACCTTTTATGATGCCAAGAGCTGCTGCTGCACCGCTTTTGTCTGATTTCATAGTAAGCATATAATCAGCCGGCTTCAAGCTAAGGCCGCCACTATCGTATGTTAGCCCTTTGCCGACAAAGATGATGCGTTTTTTAGACTTTTTAGGCTTGTAGGTTAGGTGGATGAGCCTTGGTTTATGCACGCTTGCGCGATTTACCGCTAAAAATGCGTTCATATTCTCTTTAGCTAAAAATTTCTCGTCATAGACCTCGCACTTTATGCTTGCGATGTTTTTGGCTAAATTTAAAGCGTCTTGCGCCATCTTTTGTGGGGTGTAAATTTCTGGAATTTCATTTACGATATCTTTTGTGAAATTTGTAGCACTTGCTATTATCTCTGCCTCTTTAAAGCCCTCATTTGCAGCTTTTAGATCGATCTTTTTGCCAGCAAATTCTTCAGTAGAAAAGATGATCTCTTTTAGGGTGTATTTCTCTTTTTTCTCTTTATATTTATTAAATTCGTAGCTTCCAAGCAAAAAGCCCTCAGCAAGTGCTTCAAAGCTTAGTTTTTGGCACTGCGCTACATATGAAGCTAGCTTTATGCTCTTGATGTTTAGCGACTTTAGTGCGTTATAAGCTTTAGCAGCCGCAAGCCTTAGCTCGTCAAATTCTAGCTTAGAAAGTGGCACGTAAGCCCTCTTTGCCTCGCTTAGGATGAGGACGCTCTCGCCTTTGTAATTGTTAAATTTAATAGCCTCTTTATCGCTTATAAATTTATGTTTTAACTCCTTATCAACTACGAAAATTAGTTCAATATCAGCTTTAATGTCTTTTAATTTTTTATCAACTATTTGAAACTGCATGTCTTCTGTCTCTCCTTTCGTTTAAAATTTTATTTTCGATGCGCTTAAATGCATAGATCAAAAGCCCCATAAATATAGCAACCACTGGGATAGCGACGTACCAGTGCTCTTTTGCTTCTTGCAAAAGCACAAGTATATGCTCGCCAAGTATCCAAGCAGGTATGGTGGTGATCGCCGCCCAGCACCAAGCGCTGATCAAATTTATAAAGGCGTATTTTTTAGCGTCATAGCCCGTAAGTCCTATACAAAGCGGGATGATGACGCGAAAGCCATACATATAGCGTTGCAAAAAGATGATTGGCCAGCCATATTTTTTCAGCATTATGTGCGCCACTGCAAATTTTCTCCGCTGCGTGTGAAGCCTTTTTGCGATGTATTTTTTATTGTAACGGCCAAGGTAGAAGTAAATTTGATCTCCTACAAAGCCTCCAAGTCCAGCCACAAAGATAGCAAGCGCGATGTGCATATGCGTGGTGTGAGCGAGAATTCCAGCCATTATTAAGGCCATCTCGCCCTCCATGATACACCAGACAAAAAGTATGATGTAGCCGTACTCTTTAAGCAGTTCTATAAAAAACTCTTCCATTCTAAACCTCTAAAACGCTGTAAATTTTAGTAAGCGACTTTAGCTTTTCGCTACCTTTTAGATCGACTAGATCTATGAGAAAGCATGCCTCTACGCAGGTTGCGTTAGTTTGATTGATAAGCTCTACTGAAGCCTTTGCAGTGCCTCCAGTGGCTATGAGATCGTCCACCAAAAGCACTCTAGCGCCTGCTTTTTCTCCAAAGGCATCGATGTGAATTTGCACTTCATCGACACCGTATTCTAGGCTATATTTTTGAGAAAGCGTGATAAAAGGCAGCTTTTTTGGCTTGCGAATAGGCACAAAAGGCAGCCTTAGTCTTGCTGCAAGTGCCGCGCCAAAGATAAAGCCTCGTGACTCTATGCCAGCGATGTAATCAATCTTTGCATCCTCATATCTAGCCACCAAATGATCTATCAAAAAGTTAAATGCCTCTTTGTTATTTAGTAGCGTCGTGATGTCACGAAAAACTATGCCAGGCTTTGGAAAATCGTTTATGCAGCGAATAGAGTTTAGTAAAAATTCTTTGCCTTTTTGATCTAAAATTTTCATAAATTTCCTTAAATTTGAGATTATAGTAGCGCTTCGATCTTGCCTTCAAGCTCACGTATGCGTTGCCTTAGCTTGTCGTTTTCTAGGCGGTACTGGGAATTTCTTGTGCGAAGTGAGGTTACGTCATTTTTAGTTTTGTTTAGCTCATCTGTCAAGATGTCGATGTTGCCTAGACTTCTTTGGAGTTGGATCTGAAATTTTCTTATGACGACCTCAGTGTCTTGGAGGTTATTTTTCATAAAATCTTTTGTCGCACGCTCTTTTTTTAGAAGCGTTTTGAAGTAAAAAACCATAACAGTTAGGTAGATCGCAGCACAAACAAGAGCGGTAAAAACGATCCACTCGCCTATCATTTGCCTGCCTCAAGCTCGATTTTTTCGACTCTTCTTTCGTGTCTGCCACCTGCAAACTCAGTCTTTAAAAAGGCTTCTACCGCCGAGATAGCAACGCCTGCGCCGATAACCCTTGCGCCAAAAGCGATGACATTTGCGTCGTTGTGCTCTCTGGCAAGCCTTGCAGTAAATTCATCGTGGCAAAGGGCGCATCTTACGTTTTCATGTCTATTTGCAGCGATCGAGATGCCTATGCCTGTGCCACAAACTAGCACGCCGTAGAAGTTAGGCTCAAGCTTGCTCGCTAGCAAATGCGCATAATCAGGGTAATCAACGCTATTTTTATCGTTTGTACCAAGATCAACCACTTCGTATCCAAGCCCTTTAATGGCCTCTTTAAGCTCGTTTTTTAGCTCAAAACCAGCGTGATCGCTAGCTAAGAAAACTTTGTCTATCTTCATGAAAAGTCCGTTAAATTTTTTGTTGATTATAGTCAAAGTTGCATTAAAATAAAATTTTACTCTCAGCCAAAATGAAGCTATAATTTACCAAAAATTTAAAGGAGAAAATGTGAAAAAAGCACTCTTTTTAGTGGCTTCTACGCTAGCCTTTGCAGATGAAAATCTAATAGAGATCTATACAGATCAAACCATCATCACTCAAAAATTTAGTGACGCAAACAGCTCTTTTAGCGCCTTTGTGCCAGAGGGTGTGGAGAGTGAGAGCATCACTATAAATGGGGATTGTGACGCGAATGCTAATCTAAAAAAGATCAGCGAAGAAAATAGCCAAAGTTACATAAAATGGAAGCAAGAAGTTGTAAATTTAAATAATAAACTTGAGGCGCTAAATGCAAGAGGTAGGTTTATAGAGCAAGCTTTGATAGGAGAAAACAAAAGTAACGATGTGACAAAAAGAGCTGAGGATTTTTATAAATTTAGCCTAGAAAATATTGAGAAAATTTCAGCTGTTAAAAGTGAGCTTGAAGCGCTTAAAGAAAATGAGCCAAAGAGCGAAATGGCTGGATTTTTGCAGCTTGATATGAAATTTGCTTGCAGCCCAAAAGAGGCGACGCTTTCATATATGGATGATGAGGCGCCAAAGACGCTAAATGAAATTTATGCAGATACAAAAAACAAAAATATCTTGATAAAACAAGAAATTTTGCTCACCAACCCATATGCTAGTGAAGTTAAAAATTTAAAGCTCGCTATCTATCCGACTAGGTATCAAAAAGCGCTTGCTCCAAGCAAGTTTTACCCTTGGTACGAGGAGAGCGAGGTGGAGGCTGATGGTTACGGCGCTTCAAAAAATATGCTAAGAGCTGCGAAAGTCACTGCTGAGGTCGCTGACATGCGTGTACAAAGAGATGAGAATGAGTTTACCAAAATTTGGAAGATAGATGGGATAAATTTAGCAAAAGGCGAGAGCAAATATATAACTTACGACACGCAAAAAATGGATGCAAATTTTAGCGTTTTTGCTGATTTTTACGGCTCACTAAAGGCATATAACGTAGCTAGCTTTAAGCTAAATGACGATCTAACTCCAGCTAAAACGCAGTTTTATGTTAATGGTGTGAGTGTCGGCAACCCAAGCGAGTTTGAGATAAAAGCAAAAGATGAGCCAGTGCAGTTATTTTTAGGACAAAACGAGCTAATCGAGCTTAAAAAAGAGCGATTAAATAAATTTAAAAAGAGCTCGCTTCTTGGCAAAGACCGCATAAGCGAAGAGGGCTATGAGATAAGTGTCAAAAATAACTCAAGCAAAAGTGTCGATGTCACCTTGGTCGATCGCGTGCCAGTATCTGCCGACGAGGCGGTAAAGGTCGAGATAAAGGGCTTTGATAAAAAAGATATCAGCAAAGATGGCAAGGTGGAGCTTAAATTTAGCCTCGCGCCAAAAGAGGAATTTAAAAAAGAGTACTCTTATAAGATCACAAAGCCAAAAATTTAGAGCAAATTTGCTCTAAATTTAGCCATTTATAAAGGCTCTTGCGATTTCTAAAACGTATCTTGTCGGATAAAAGATAGTATCTTTTAAAGGCGAAATGAGGATGATGATAAGGATGACAAATCCGTATCTTGAGATACCCTCAAGCTTTTCTGCCAGTGCGTGAAAGCCAAAATTTCTAAGCGCATACTCGAGCGCGTGAAAGCCGTCAAGTGGCGGGATCGGATAGAGGTTAAAGATGGCTAACATCAAATTTAAAAGCGCAAGCGTAAATAAAAACTGAAGTAAAATTTCAAATGTTTCTATGTTTAGCAAAGCCTTCAACACAAAAAGCGACAAGATGCCTAGGATGATGTTGTAGCAAATGCCAGCTAGGCTTACATAGATAGCTGCCTTGTATCCGCCATTTCGCACGACTGTGTAGGTATTTACAGGCACTGGTTTTGCCCAGCCAAACATCATGCCAGTGCTTAGATAAAGCACCAGTGGCACGATGATAGTGCCAACAAGATCGATGTGTTTTATGGGATTTATGCTAAGTCTGCCAAGGCTTTTTGCGGTGTTGTCGCCAAATTTATAAGCGACATATCCGTGAGCGATCTCGTGGCCTACGATGGCGATTATTAAAGAGATGACGATAGTGGCGACTTTGATAGGGTCAAAATTAGTGAAGTCCATCGACTTCTCCCTCTTTTAGAGCTTGTTTTGTGAAAAACTCATCGTTTTCTATCGTATCTACAAAGCGTCCGATACGCTCCCAGCGCACATTGTAGTTATTGTCCCAGCTGAAATAAATAAACCAAGGCTGACCGACTATATCTTTATAAGCCACGCTTCCCCAAAAACGGCTGTCGTTTGAGTGATCGCGGTTGTCGCCTATCATAAAGTACTCATCTTTTGGCACTTTTACGTAAAAAGCGTTAAAGTTAAAATTTGGATTTTGCGGTAGTGAGCTAATGAGCGCTGGCTTCATAAAAACGTTTGATTTGTTTGTATTTAGCATGAAAACCATCTGCTCAAATAAATTTACATTTTCGTCGTAATGGATGCCACTAAATCTATATGGCTCTTTTATGAAAAGCTTGCCATCAAGCTGGGCTACGTCGCTACATGAGTAGCCAAATTTACTCTCTTTGCCGTTTAAATTTTCACGGCAGTTTGCCTTTATGAAGCTATCTCCCTCTTTTGGGCGTAGATAGAGGGCTTTTTCAGTAAAAACGATCTCGTCTTCGCTAGTTGCAAAGCAGCGCTTTACAAAGTGAGTTTTCTCATCGTTTGGATAGCGAAATACGACTATATCGCCCCTGGCAGGACCATCGCCTGTGATGAGGTGACCATTGCCATTTAGCTCAGGTAAAATTTTTACCTCAAGCCATGGAATTCTTGGCGTTGGTATGCCATAAACATACTTTTTAGCAAATAAAAAATCCCCAACCAAAAGTGTGTTTTTCATCGAACCAGACGGGATCACAAAGGCTTGAGCTACAAAGAAAATGACAAGCAAAACGATGATAACCGTGCCTGTCCAGCTCGAGCAAAAGTCATAAAATTTAGTAAAAGCTCTCTTCATTATCTCACTCTTTAATTTTTAGCTATCTTTGCTTGTGCAGCAAGGATTGTGTTGTTTAAAAGCATGGCTATGGTCATCGGACCAACGCCGCCAGGAACAGGCGTGATGTATGAGCATTTTGGTGCGACCTCGTCAAAATCCACATCGCCCACAAGCCTGCCATCATCAAGTCTGTTTATGCCCACATCAACGACTACCGCGCCATCTTTTACCATATCAGCCTTTAAGAAAAATGGCTTGCCAATGGCTGCAACGATAAGGTCAGCATTTTTGCAAATTTCTTTTAAATTTTTAGTCTTGCTATGCGTCACCGTAACCGTTGCAGAGGCGTTTAGGAGTAAATTTGCCATAGGCTTGCCAACGATGTTGCTTCTGCCGATCACCACTGCATTTAGTCCAGCTACATCTATGCCATACTCTTTTAAAATTTCCATCACGCCAAGCGGTGTGCAAGGCACAAAGCCTTCAAGTCCGCTAACAAGTTTGCCAACATTTACAGCGTGAAAACCATCTACATCTTTTCGTGGATCGATCGCTGCGAGCACGACGTTTGTATCGATGTGCTTTGGCAGTGGCAGCTGAACCAAGATGCCATGGATGCTATCGTCTAAATTTAGCACGTTTATAAGGGCAAGTAGCTCGTTTTGGGTTGTGTTTTCGCTTAGACGGTGAGCCACGCTTTTTATTCCGTATTCGTTGCAGGCTTTCTCTTTGGCTCTAACGTATGTTTGAGATGCCTTATCTTCGCCGACCAAGACGACGGCTAAGGTTGGTTCGACACCAAATTTCTTTAGCTCATCAGCTCTTACTTTTACGCTTTCTTTGACCTTTAAAGATACGGCTTTTCCGTCTAAAATTTTCATATTCGATCCTTACTTAAAAGCTTTTTTAATCACAAGGGTGGTATCATACCTAAAATTAAATTAAATTTTTAAAAGAGAGGTTTATGAGGTCTGTTTTTTTGATTTTGCTTTTTTGTGTGGCGATTTTTGGTGCTGATTTTATCACAAAGACCGAGTACGCCAAGATGCTCTACCTAAATCCACGTGGCATAGGCTGCGATAAATGTCACGGCGCAAAGGGCGAGGGTAGTCTAATCTCTAAATACAAGCACTTTGACAAAAAGGCAAACAAAACAGTAGATGATGAGCTTAGAGCGCCAAAGATAAATGATATAGACTTTGAAAGCTTTAAAGCAGCTCTAACAAAGCCAAAAGGCGTCATGCCAAGCTACTTTTTGACAGACGAGGAGACGACTATACTTTATGAATACATCACAAATCAGATGAAACCTCCTGCAAAATCGGCAAAATCGCAAAATTTAACCAAGCCAGCCGCACCTGCTGCTACGCAAAAACAGCCTGAATCCACTAAAACTGCGCCTGCTGTAAAACCTACCGAGCCAGCAAAGCAAGCACCAGCTACAAAGCTAGCTGATCCTGCTAAAGCGGCCGCCACTCAAGGTGCAA
>NZ_CALACG010000060.1 GCF_937890585.1 uncultured Campylobacter sp. | reverse complement strand
GGAGTGGGTGGCAGCCAAATTTCCCAGCAAGCCAAATTTAGCTGCTGGTTTGATGTTTTTTAGCGCAAATTTGAGTAAAAATTTACAAAAATAAGAAAAAAATTGAAGTTATAGATAAAAATAGCCTTAAACTAAGTTTTATTTAAGTGCAAAAGAGGTCTATTTTAAGCTTAAGAGCAAATTTGAGCTAGCAATTTTTAAATTTAAAAGCAAATTTAACCTAGAATAATCCAAAATTTAACGACCAAAAAAGTCAAATTAAAAAACAAGTCAGAAGTCCGCTAAATTTTAGCCTCAGCCCTTATCAAATTTAGCTTTTTTACCGCCTCGTCAAGATCATCAGAGCTTACAAAAACGCTAATGTTTTCATTTTTCTTATAGACCTTGTCGTAGTATTTTGTGAGTAAAATTTCAGCCACTTTGGCGATGTCGTTTTCGTTAAATTTAGCTACAGCCTCATCTCTGGCCTCTTTGTCGATAAATGGTGAAATTTTCTTTATGCACTCATCAAAAAAGGCCTTATCCACGCTTTTATAGTCGCTTGTGATGCAAGAAATTCTATTTTCCAAGCTCGCACTAATCTCAACACAAACACCGCTTCGCATCGCTTCATAAAGGCTTTTTGGAAGTGTTAGCGAGCCGATCCTTCTGCTCTCGCCCTCGATAAAGCAAATTTGATCTTTTAGCGCAGAAAGCTCCTCAAATAACGCATCTTCAAAACTCTTTTGGCTAGGCTGTGGGCCATTTATCGCGCCAAAGACTGAGCCTAGGTGATTTGCCATCGCTTCAAGGTCAATTGATGGCGTGAGTGCCCTTATTAGCTTACTTTTATAGCAGCCAGTGTTGCCAAAAAGAGTGATAAATTTCGTGTTTAAAGGACGCTCTAAAAACTCCAAAACATGGTTTCTATATGCCTTGTAGCCGCCATTTAGCCTAAAAACCCTATACCCAATCATGCTTAACACAAAGCCAACCGAGCTTGATCTAAGTCCGCCCTTTGCGCAGTAGATACCGATCGCAGAGCCGACCTTAGCCCTTTTATAGACCTCGTCGATGATATTTTGCAGGTTGTTGCAGATATATTTTGCGCCAAGGCTCTTAGCTAGAGCTCTGTCGTTTTTATAAATCGTGCCTACCTCTTTGTGCTCTGCGTCGTTTAGCGCGTATAAATTTATCGCATCTTTTATGTGCGAGTAGGCATATTCATGCGGCGATCTAGCGTCTATTAAGAGCTCGCACTCGCCCTTTTTTTCCAGCCACTGCTCTATATCAAGCTCATATAACGCCACTAAAAGCCTTTTTTAGTTTTTCAAAAAGCGGATGAAACGGCGTGCCATTTACTCTCACATCGGCGATCGTCGTTATGAAATTTGTATCCCCGCTCCACCTTGGCACAAGGTGATAATGCACGTGCTCAGCTATGCCAGCACCTGCTGCCTTGCCTAAATTCATACCGATATTTACGCCTTGAGCGTGAAGCTCACGCTTTAAAATTTCAACCCCAAGCCTTACAAATTTACTCATCTCAAACCACGTCTGCTCGTCAAGCTCCTCGATCTTGTCGGTGTGATGGTTTGGTATGATCATAAAGTGTCCTGGCGAATACGGGTATAAATTCATTATCCCAAAGCAGTGCTTAGCACGAAAAAGCACACCATTTTTCTCGTCGTCCTCTTTTGAGTTTATGACCTCGCAAAAGACACAACTATCTTTTTTTGCGCTGAAATACTCGCTTCTCCAAGGGGCACAAAGGTGCTGCATCACTCGCCCTCCTTTATCTTTTTAACGGCATTTTTTATATCATCTTGCCTCATAAAATGCTCTCCTATCAAGAAGGCATCGACTCCGATCTTACTTAGCTCGCGAAGCTGCTCATGCTCGTAAAGTCCGCTTTCAGCGACTATTATCTTGCCATTTGGCAAAAGCGGCACGAGCTTCTCGCAAAGGCTCATATCCATCGTAAAATCATCTAAATTTCTATGATTTATCCCTATTATATTTGCTCCTGCAAAGATCGCCTTTTTCACATCGCTCGCGTCATGGGTCTCTACTAAGACCTCAAGCCCTAAGTGGTGCGCGTACTCAAGTAACTCTTTTAGCTCGCTTTGAGTTAGCGCCTTGGCAATGAGTAGGATAAAGTCCGCTCCATAAACAAGTGCTTCTAAAATTTGATACTTATCAACGATAAAGTCTTTTCGCAGGATCGGCCTTGAAGCGTAGCGACGAACTTGCGTGATGTACTCTATATCGCCCTTAAACCAATGAGGCTCTGTTAGGATGCTAAAAGCATTTGCGTACTGCTCGTACTCCTGCGCTATTTTTATCGGCTCAAAGTCCTCTCTTATCACGCCTTTGCTTGGGCTTGCTTTTTTTATCTCAGCTATGATCTTTATAGGCTCATTTTCACTTGCCCTAAGTGCCTTTAAAACGTCTCTTGGCACATATGGGTTGTATGCGAGCGAGCGTCCTAGCCACTCCATAGGAAAGTCTGCCTTGCGTTTTTCTAGATCATCTTTTGTCTTTTTTATGATCTCATCAAGTATCATTTTTTAAGCCTTTTGTTTAAATTTATTATGCAGCGCTCGATGAGGTGCAAGTGCTCTTTTGCCTCTTTTGAAGCCTTAAAATCAACATCTTTCATCGCATGCAACATTATGCCCTTTGCCTTTTTGCACTCGCCAAGCTTGAAGTATCCCCACGCTAGCGAGTCCTCGTAGTAAGGCGAGTCAGGCGATATATTTAGCGCTTTTTGCACCATCTCCACGCCCTTTCTTGGGTCTATGTCGTGGTCAATAAGCAAGTAGCCATAGTAGTTAAAAAAGACGTCGTTCTCAAGCTTTGGCACGCTTGCTTCAAATTTATCCAATATCTCAGCTATCTTTTTCTCATCCAAGCTCTCTTTACTCATCTCGTACTCGTAGATAGCGGCCTTTGCTAAGAAATTTAGATCTCTGCTGTCGTTATAAATTTTAACCGCAAGCACATACGCATCGCCAAAATTTCCAGTCGCAGCGTAAAGATCCATAAGCGTGGCGTCGTTGTAGCCATATTTTTTCAAAATTTCAATAGCCGCTTTGTAATTTTTGTCGTAGATAAAGTACTGCACGATCTTATCAAGATAAGTGGTATCGTGAGTGATGTCATAGATCTCTTCAAAAAGCTCGATCACCTTTGGGAAATTTCTTTGCTGAGAGTAAATTTCAGCTAAAAGCTCGCATGTTTTTTGAGTGCAGCCCTGCTCCTCACGGAATTTCTCGAGGTATTTTGTCGCATCTTTTACATTATCCATGCGGTTTAAAAGGATATCAACGATGCGGAGTAAATTCTCCTCTTCAGGCTTTAGCGAATATGCCTCTTCAAAGTATTTTAGCGCTGTTACCGTATCATTTTGCATCATGCAAATGGTGCCAAGCATGAGCAAATTTTGGGCGTTTGGCTCTTTTGTGGCAAGCTCTTGCATCAGCTCTTTTGCCTCGTTTAGCTTAGATAGATTGACTAAATTTGCAACCTTGATCCTGATAAAATCACTATCGTCTTTTAAGCTCTTCTCGCCCTCAGCCATAAGCGCTTCTAAATTTTCATTTTTCGCGGCAAATGCGAGCTTGATCGCCTCTTTTAGATAGGTTTTTTGATTTGTCTCTTTAAAAAGCCCCAGATAGGTCTGAATGCTAGCGTTTATATCGCCGTTATCTTGCGAGATCAAAGCTTGCATAAGGCGTAAATTTACACTTTTGTTATCATCAGCATAGAGCAGTGGCGAGGCAAAAAATATGCTTATGAAAATTATTAAAATTTTACGCCAACGCATTCTGCTTTTAGCTCCTTTAAATTTTTCTTAAAATGATCCCAAAACGGGAAGGTCCTGCACTGCTGCGGCCTTAGCTCATAGACCGAGCAGTTTTTGTTATTTTCATCAAAAAATATGCACGCAAAGCCTTCTTCATAGGCCTTTTCTCTTATGCTGCGCCTAACGCCCACTTTTATTAGAAATTTGCTCTCAAACTCATCTCTTGACATACCAAAAGCGGCGCAAAATTTTGAAATTTCGCCCTCATCTATCCAGATATAGCCGCTCTCGCCAGTGCAGCACTTGCCGCCACAGCTCTCGCAGCAACTTGGGTCAAACTCATAACTAAAGCCATCTTTTCTCATGCTTGTCCCACGTAGTCCGTGCTGTTTGTATCAGCTTTTTTAAAAATTTCTAATGCCTCTTTCGTGTGCGAGCCATTTTCGCTCATCACCAAAGGCGGCAAGACTTTTAGCTTTGAATTTGAGTTATTTCTCACCTCAAAAAGAGCCAAATTTGCAGGCTTGTCAGCTTTTGTATGGATAAATTTTAAGCACACTAAGTTTAGCTTAAACTCCTTTAAATAACTCACAATCTCCCCCAAATCATCAGGCGCATAGCAAAAAAACGCCCTTTTGTGCGGCTTTAAATTTAGGCTTATGCCTCTTATAAAGTCCTTTAAATTTAGCGAGCTTACATATCTACTAACCCTGATGTGCTCGTCCTCGCTCTGCTTTGCTCCGTCGTGATAAAACGGCGGATTTGAAACTATAAGATCAAATTTCTCGCCATCTTTGAAATTTGCAAAGTCAGCGTTTATAAACTCCATCTCAAGGCCATTTTGGTAAGCATTAAATTTAGAAATTTCGCCATTTATCTGCAAAATATCAAGCGAATTTAGGCTTGCATTTTTATAGTCGCGCTTAAGCAAAAGCCCGAGTATCCCGCACCCTGCTCCCACGTCTAAGACCCTACCTGAGAAATTTTGCAAATTTGATCTTATAAAGTCATAGAGCACGAGCGTGTCACTGTTGTAGCGATAGCCGCTACTAAGCTGAGCTAAGATCATCTATACACCTTGATGATAAAGCCGCGCGAGACCTCTCTTACGATCACTTCTGAGCTAAAGCTGATCCTTGCAAAGTCGCCAAATTCCTCTTTTATAAGCTCAGCAGCTGCTTTTGCACGCTCTTTGCCAACGCCGTAGTTTACGTAGTTGTTTAGCTTGCCAAGGTCGTCTTTTTTGATGCTTTGAGCGACATTTGTTGGGATGACGATATTTTTCTTATCGACGATCGGGATGATCTCATACATATAGTTTGAGTTAAATCTCTGCAAAAACTCGCTCACTCTGTTTTTACACATGACGCTCACCTTGTCCTTTGCGTCCATATCGTCGCACTCAAGAGTTGAGATGAGGACAAGCTTTGTTGGCGTTTCTGGCTTGGTTGTGGCTTGCAAGATATTTTTTAAATTTACATTTTCATTTTCAAGCTCGTCTTGTCTGTTTAAATTTTGCTCGATATCCTTTTGTAGCTCGACTATCTGGGCATTTACGCTGCCGCCACCACCTTTGTGAGTGGTTGAGCTTAGCTCATTTATCTTTGAATTTAGCCTCTCTATCGTCTTGTTGCTCTCGTTTAGCTTTTGCCTTGCGTTTTCTAACTCATTTTGCAGGCTTAGCACATTTTTTGCACCACTTTTGTTACCGTCACTTAGAAGTAGCGAGGTATCGACTATCTTTTTTTGCAGCATATTTATCTGCTGGCGCAAAATTTCGTAGTTTTGCATGTCGATCTTTAGCGTTCTTTTTTGAGCTTCTAGCTCGGTTTGCTTAGAAAGGAGCATTTGACTAGTTTGTGTGACGTTGTTTTCCAGCTCTTTTATCTTTTCATCTTTTGAGC
>NZ_CALACG010000059.1 GCF_937890585.1 uncultured Campylobacter sp. | reverse complement strand
AGGTAATATTTTGGCGCTATTTTATCACAAAAATAAAAGGGCGGCGGCTCACTCCGCTAAAAGTGATACCGCTAGAGCTTTTACACCCTTAAAATCAACCTTGCCGCTTGCAAGCGTTGGTATATCATCAACGATAAATATATAACTTGGCATCATTATAGGAGCTAAGTTGCTCTCTTTTAAAATTTGCTCAATATTCTCAGGCTCTGTGCCACTTTTTACTAAAAGTGCGATCGCTTCGCCCTTTTTGCTATCTGGCACGTTTGCGCTGCTAAAGACAATGTCGCTTCCAAGCACTTTTGCAAGCTCTTCTTCGACGCTTCCAAGGCTTATCATCTCGCCGCCTATCTTGGCAAATCTTGAGTATCTATCGACGATAAATACAAAGCCGTTTTCGTCTATGTGGCCTTTATCGCCAGTTTTATAGTATCTAACGCCGTCAATGTGCGTGATGACGTCGCTTGTTTTAGCTTCGTCGTTTAGATAGCCCTTCATCACCTGCGATCCGCCGATCACGATGAGCCCGTCTGTGCCAGTTTCTAGCTCTTCAAGCGTCTCTGGGTCGATTATTTTTATGATAGTGCCAGGCAGAGGCATACCAACGCTGCCAGGTCTATTAAATGTAAGCTCTTTTAGGCTCTCTTTTTCTAGGATATTTGGCATATTTACAGCAGCTACTGGCGCCGTTTCGGTCGCGCCATAGCCTTCATAAATTTCTATGCCAAATTTGAGCCTAAACTCGTCTTTTATCTCAGGTTTTAGCTTCTCAGCTCCAGCTACGACCATTCTGGCACTTTGAAACATCAGCGGATGAAGCTTTTTGTTTCTGGTGTAGAGCCTAAAGAAGGTCGAGGTGCCAAAGATGATGCTAGCGCTGTGTCTTGCGGCCATTTTGCCGATAGTCGCTCCGTCTGTTGGGTCAGGTACGCTCACCATTTTTATGCCCTCGCAAAGTGGCATAAGAGTGGTGACTGTTAGTCCAAATGAGTGAAAAACAGGGAGTGAGTTTAAGATCACGTCATCTTTTTTGAAATTTAGAAGTTCGCTTATTTGCTTGATGTTTGCAAGTAAATTTTTATGGCTTAGCTCGATACCTTTTGGCTCGCCCTCGCTGCCGCTACTAAATAAAATGGTAGCCGTATCCTCTAAGCTTACACGCTTAAAATAGCAAAGCTTAATGAGCCAAGCTGGAGCAAAAAAGGCAGTTAAAAGCGCTAAAAATTTCTCTTTTTTTGTGACGCTAGCTGAGAGATCTTCTGCAAATTTAGCCCTGCCACTCATCGCATCTTTTAGATCAAAGCCCTTAAGTGCGAGCTTTTCAAGAAATTTGCTAGAGGTGATGACTGTATTTATATCTGCCTTTCTTAGGGCGTGATTTAGCGAGGTAACATTAAGCGTATAGTTTAAATTTACGCTCACTTTGCCCATCGCAAGAAGCGCCATATTTACTATCGCTGCGATGCTTGAGCTAGGCAGTAAGATGCCTATATTTTTCTCATCTTTTAGCTCGCGTTTGAAAATTTTGATAAAGACTAAAACGGCGGTTATAAATTTCAAGTTGCTTAAATTTAGTCCAGTGCTGTCGCTCACGCACTCTTTAAATTTATCCTCTTTTGCGTTATTTAGCCATTCGCTTGTTAGTGGTTTTTGCCTTGAGATAAAGCTCTCCCACGATGAAAAGCTAAGCTCAAGCACCTTTTGCTTCATCTTTGCAGCGTTTATAAATGTAGTTATTGGCTTGCCAAAGGCGACGATGATGTCGCGTCTGCCGTTTTTAGAAGTGAGGTCTTTGTAAAATTTACTAGCCCTTGAAAAGCTCGAACCCCAAAGGCCACGAAGATAAAATGGCACGATGCAAATTTCTTCTAGATCTCTGATGATAAGCTCAAAGCCCTTTTGAAACTCATTTATCTGGCCGTTGTAGCTGATGTGGCCCTCTGGGAAAAGTGCGACCACTTCGCCATTTTTTAGGCACTCTCTAACTAGCTCTATGGACTCTTTGCTAGCGCCTGCGCCTATCGGGATCACTTTAAAAAATTTAAAAATTTGCTTTAGATACCATTTGTTATAGATCGTTCTATACATGACAAATCTTATGCCCCTTGGGCTTGCAGCTTGAAGCACGAGCCAATCAATCCAGCTAATGTGGTTACCAAGTAGTAGCGCGCCGCCACTTTGTGGTAAATTTTGAAGACCCTCTACAAAAAAGCGGTACTTTGTCTTTAAAAATGGCAATAAAAGTAGCCTTGTAAAAAGGTGTGGAAGCTGCAAAATGGCATAAAAACTGCCAATCAAGCAAACAAGCGCTGTAAAGACAAAGAGCCCAGTGGTTGAAATTTCAAAATATACTAAGCCTATGCCAATTGCCAAAAATAGCAGCATTGAGACGTTTTGCAAGAAGTTATTTGCTGCCATTATCTTACCAGTCGTTTTTTGCGGGGCAAAGTACTGGATCATCGCATTTAGCGGCACTATAAATATGCCTCCAAAAAATCCAAATGCAAATGAGCTAAGGCTCACTACGCCGATATTTGAGCCAAAAGCGAAAAATAAAAGCGAGAAAAATATACCAATAGCACCCATCGGCACGATACCAAGCTCTATGTGTAGCTTTGACATAGAGCCAGCCACGTATGAGCCAAATGCGATACCTATGGCGCTTACTGCAAGGATCGCTTGCACCGCTAGAGAGCTATCGTCATTGAAAACTGCCTTGTAGTGAGCTGGGAAGGCTGCTATGATGATCTGAGAAATTCCCCAAAATATGCTTAGCCCAGCGATGCTTAGCCAGATATTTTTATCTGATCTTACCTCTTTTAAATTTTCTCTTAAGTAGCTAAGGCTGATGTATTTTTTGAGCTCAAATTCTCCGCTTTGTTCGTTTGTTTCGCTAATGTAAGGTAGCTTGTAGGCAAAAAATGCTTCGAGTGCGCTAAAAACGACCAAAAAGATGCCGATAGGATAGACGCTTTTTAAAATTTCTTCTGAGTTTTCACCTTGGATGTATAAATTTTCAAATATAAATGAAAATAAAAATGAGCTAACAAGTATCGCAATGATGGTGAGTGCTTGGATGATGCCGTTTGCTGTGCCAAGTCGCTCAGTGCCGACGAGGGCTTTGATGATGCCATATTTTGCAGGCGAGTAGATCGCACTTTGAGCAGCTAGTATGAGTGTGAGCGCAAATGCCACGCCAAAAGCACCCAAAAGGTAGCTAATAAGCACTGCAACGCTGATAACAACGCCAAAGACGGCGCAAATTCTAATAACCTTTGTCTTTGCAAATTTGTCATTTATAAAGCTTGAAGGCGAAAATAAAAATATAAATGGAAACAAGATCATCGCATTTATAACGGCTGTTAGGATAAAAAGTGTGTCGCCTGAGTAGGTCTTTAAAAGGACGTTTTGGATGGTTATTTTGTGCGCTAGATCGACACTTGCGTTTAAAAATGCGATCGCAAGGTAGGGCAAAAAGCCAGTGACTTTTAGTAAATTCCTCATGAATAAAGCCTTTTTGGATTTAAAATTTTGTAAATCTAACAGCAAAATATTTAAAATATCATTAATAAAAAACTCTAACCATAAATTTTGTGGTGAAATTTCTTTGAAAAAATTTAAATTTTATATGCTTTTTGATAAAATCTGCCCATCAAAAATAAGGAAAAATTTATCATGGACTATGAAATCATCGTCGTTGGCGGCGGACATGCTGGCATTGAGGCAAGTCTTGCGGCTGCTAGAATGGGCAAACAAACTTTACTGATCACTATCTTGGCCGAGCAAATAGGCGCTGCAAGCTGTAATCCAGCCATCGGAGGTCTTGCAAAGGGGCACCTTGTAAAAGAGATCGACGCGCTTGGCGGTCAAATGGGGCTTACAACTGACGCTGTTGGCATCCAATTTCGCGTGCTAAATGAGAGCAAAGGCCCAGCAGTACGTGGTAGCCGCGCTCAGATAGATATGGATAGATACCGCGTTTATATGAGAAATTTGCTTTTAAATACGCCAAATTTAGAAATTTCTCAAGAGATCGCCACTGAAATTTTAAGCCAAAATGGCGAAGTAACGGGCGTTAAAACCCATCTAAATAACATCTATAACGCAAAAAAGGTGATAATTACAACTGGCACATTTTTAAACGGGCTAATCCACGTTGGATTTAACAAACTTGAAGCTGGCCGTGTGGGCGAGCTAAGCGCAAAGAATCTAAGCTCTAGCCTAAGGGGGCTTGGGCTAAATTTAGGCAGGCTAAAGACTGGAACATGCCCAAGGATCGACGCAAAAACGATAAATTTTGAAATTTTAGAGAAGCAAGATGGCGATGCAAAGCCAGTTGCATTTAGCTTTAGAACTAAAAATTTCTCCCCAACGCAGCTACCATGCTACATCGCCTATACAAACGAAACCACGCATGAGATAATCCGCTCAAATTTCGATAAAGCACCACTTTTTACAGGTCAGATCGAGGGTATCGGACCAAGATATTGCCCTAGTATCGAGGATAAGATAAACCGCTTTGGCGACCGCGACAGACACCACCTTTTCATCGAGCCTCAAACACTTGAAGCGACAGAATACTACATAAACGGCTTTTCAACGAGTCTGCCTTATGAGGTGCAAGTGCAGATGCTCCGCTCTGTAAAGGGCTTTGAAAACGCCAAAATAGTAAGGCATGGATACGCCATAGAGTACGACTATGTCGAGCCAACGCAGTTAAAACATAGCCTTGAGACTAAAAAAGTAAAAGGGCTATACTTGGCTGGGCAGATAAACGGCACGACTGGATACGAGGAGGCCGGCGCTCAGGGGCTAATGGCTGGCATAAATGCTGCGCTTTCGCTTGATAACAAAGAGCCGCTTATCTTGCGCCGTGATGAGGCGTATATCGGCGTACTCATCGATGATCTTGTGACAAAAGGGACAAAGGAGCCATATAGGATGTTTACGAGTAGGGCGGAGTATCGCTTGCTTTTGCGTGAGGAAAATGCCATTTTAAGGCTTGGCGGATATGGTCATGAGCTTGGACTGCTTGATGATGAGACTTTTAACGAGATCAAAAATATAAAAAGAAATTTAAAAGAGGGTTTAGAGTTTTTAAACAGCACTCAGATCACGCCAAGCAAGGCAAATTTAGAGCTTTTAGCAAGTCTTGATGAAGAGCCGATCAGTCAAAACGTGAGCCTTCAAAAGATAGTCGCACGCAAGAGCTTTACGGCTGAAAAACTAAGAAAGCTTGATGAGAGATTTGTAAATTTAGACGATGCGAGCATGGATCAAATTTTAACCGAGTGCAAGTATCAGCACTACATCGGCGAGCAAAAAAATCAGATCGAGAAGATGAAAGATATGATGAATGTGAAAATACCTGAAAATTTCGACTTTAGAAGCATAAGCGGCCTTAGCAACGAGGTGGTCGAAAAGCTTGAGAAATTTGCCCCGCCAACGCTTTTTGCGGCGAGTGAAATTTCAGGTATCACGCCAGCAGCGATCGATATCTTACATATTTATATAAAAATAAGCGAGAAAAAGGCTTAAATTTAAGCCTTTTATGGTTTTAAAGTTTAACTAGCGTTTAAAATTTAAAACAAAGTCTCTCGTTTTTAGTAGTTACTATTTATAATTTTTTAAGTTTAATAAATTTTATTATTAAAAATTTCTATTTTACAAG
>NZ_CALACG010000058.1 GCF_937890585.1 uncultured Campylobacter sp. | reverse complement strand
CAAATTTAGCCTAAAACACTCATACAAGCTATAAACAAATTTTAAAACTCACAAGACGTTTTCAGCACAGCGCTTTTTCTAGTGGCAGCAAGATAATAAAATTCGGACAAGATAATTTAAAATTTGCTAAATTTAAGTCACAAATAAGCAGATGTTGCCAAATTTAACCAGATCGCAAGTGAAAATTTTACCTTAAAGGAAGGTTTTTGTTTTTGGCAAGTGGCTGTATTGGTGATGGCAAGCAAAAATAAAATTTGACAAATTTCATCAAAACCAGCCAAAATTCTCGTCCAAATTTAGTCACCAAAAGCCACCTTGCTTAAATTTAGCAAATATAAAAATGATAGGAATTTTTGAGGAATAGTTATTTATGAGTTTTTGTATTAAAAATTTAATGCAAAAAAGAGCAAGCCCTAGCCTGCTCTTTGTGAGAATTTAACCCTTTTTTGGAGTTACAAGCATATTTACATAACGACCTTCTATTATAGGCTCTTTGTCGCGGTCAGCTTCATCTTTGATCATCTCCCAGACCTTCTCAAGCATGGCTACGCCAGCCTCTGGGGTGCTCATCTCGCGACCCTTTAAAAATACACGAAATTTAACATGTTTGCCATCTTGCAAAAACTCGCTTGCGTGTTTAACCTTGTAGTTTATATCGTTTTGGGCGATCTTGACAGAGAGTTTTATCTCTTTTATCTCGATGGTTTTTTGCTTTTTCTTGGCCTCTTTTTGCTTTTTCTCTTGCTGATAGCGGAATTTACCATAGTCCATTATCTTGCAAACTGGTGGCTTCGCATCTGGCGCTATAAGCACTAGATCAAGCCCAAGCTTGTTTGAGATCTCTAAAGCCTCATCTCTTGAGATGACACCGTATGCCGTGCCATCATCCCCTACACATCTTACCTCTCTCGCCCTTATGTCCTCATTGAGCAATACTTCATTTTCCTTACTCAAAAATGTACCTCACTAAGTTTCTCCTTCGTTAAATTTATAAATTCCGCCAAGCTCATATCGCTCTGCGTCCTAGCCTGTCTGTCGCGCAACGCAACGCTCTTGTTCGCTACTTCGTTGTCTCCTAGCACGACTATCATAGGCACCCTTTGTTTTTCTGCCGTTCTTATTCTCTTATTTAAACTCTCATTTTTACTTGCGATCTCGCTATCGACGTTGATCTTTCTTAGCTCGCGTGAAATTTCTTTTGCGTAGTCTAAATGCGCGTCGCTAATAGGCACGATGACGACTTGCGTAGGAGCTATGAAAAATGGTAGCTCACCAGCAGTGTGCTCAAGTAAAATTCCTATAAATCTCTCAAAACTACCAAGCAAGGCTCTGTGAAGCATTACAGGGCGCTGTCTTTCGTTATTTGCGTCGATGTAGCCTAGATCAAAGCGCTCTGGCAAGTTAAAATCGACTTGTATCGTGCCGCACTGCCACTTTCTCTTAAGCGCATCAGTGATCTTAATGTCGATCTTTGGTCCATAAAATGCGCCGCCGCCCTCGTCGATGCCGTATTTAAAGCCATTTTCATCAAGAGCTTCTTTTAGCGCTTTTGTAGCTGTATCCCAAATTTCATCGCCGCCGATCGCTTTGGCTGGCTTGGTTGATATCTCCATCTCATAGTGGAAGCCAAAATTTTCCATTATCGTGCCAGCAAATTTTAAAATTTCTAAGATATTTTCTTTGATCTGGCTTGGCATACAAAAGATATGTGAGTCATCTTGTGCAAATTCTCTAACCCTGAAAAGTCCGTGAAGCACGCCGCTTTTCTCATGGCGGTGCACGACGCCGTATTCAAAAAATTTAAGCGGCAAATCGCGGTAAGAGCGGATGTCACTTTGATAGACTTTGATGTGACCAACGCAGTTCATCGGCTTGATGCCATACTCTGTCTCATCGATCGTTGTAAAGTACATATTTTCTTTATAGTTTGCGTAGTGGCCGCTTCTTCTCCACACGTCAGCCTTTAAAAGCTCAGGACCACGCACTGGCTCGTAGCCGCGGTCGCGGTGAGCTTTGTATAAGAGTTGCTCTAGTTTTGATCTTAAGCGTCCGCCATTTGGCAGCCAGATAGGCAAACCGCCGCCCACTTCTTCATCAAATGTAAATAGCTTCATCTCGACGCCAAGCTTTCTGTGATCGCGCTTTTTAGCCTCTTCGATGATGCGGATGTGCTCTTTTAGACTCTCTTTGTCTGCATAAGCTGTGCCGTAAATTCTAGTTAGCATCTCACGGCTCTCATCGCCGCCAAGATATGCCCCAGCCACGCGTGTAAGCTTGAAGAATTTTAAAAATTTAGTATTTGGTAGGTGCGGTCCGCGGCAAAGGTCTTCAAAATCGCCTTGCGAGTAGCTACTCACTTCGCCATCTGGAATTCTTTTTAAGACCTCTTGTTTTAGATCGTCGTTTTTAAATTTCTCACTCATATTAGCTTTGGTTGAGCAGGTTTTAACGATGTCAAATTTCTTCTCAGCAAGCTCTTTCATCTTATCTTCGATCGCTGCTAGATCGCTCTCGCCTAGCTTCGTGCCCTCGTCATCAACTCTAAAATCATAATAAAATCCATCTTCTACGTTTGGTCCGACAAAGAATTTCGCCTTTGGATAGAGTGATTTGATAGCTTGTGCCATGAGGTGTGCACAGGAGTGTCTGATAACGTGTAGTGCCTCTTTTGAGTTGTCAAAATAGATAGGCTCAGCACTACTCTCACGCCCTGCGATACTTTGAGTATCGACTATTTCGCCATTTAGTTTGTATGCGATGATATCGCTCATTGTTTTTCCTTATATCAAATTGTCTTTTTTACGATAAAAGAACGATTAAGGATTTTATCGAAATGGGCTTTAAGCTAAACTTAATAATTGCTAAGC
>NZ_CALACG010000057.1 GCF_937890585.1 uncultured Campylobacter sp. | reverse complement strand
TCAAGGCAAAGTATCTTGTGATGATTTTAAATGCTACGAAGAAATTTTGAAGATAGAACAAATAAATTTAAGCAATTAAGACAAGAAAATTTTTGTTTTTTGCTTCGCTTTGCTCGCAACGAGACTTCGCCACGAGGAGACAAGGCGGATGAGCAGAAACAAGGGAGTGTATAAAAAATACTAAATGCGCGAAACATTAAAATTTAATTTTATTTAGCGGCAGTATTTTGTGATAGATTTGAATGTTGCGCAGTTAAATTTTGCGCAGACTAGACACATAGTCTGTCGAGCAAAATTTTAGCAAGCTCATTTAAAGATACACAAAAGACAACGCTTATAACTTTCTCATCTTTGCTATCTCATCACGTAACGCCGCCGCCTTCTCAAACTCCAGCTGCGCCGCCGCTTCAAGCATCTGCTTTCTTAGCTCTTTTACTATCGCAGCGCGCTCGCTAGCTGGCATCTTTTCTAAATTCTTACCGCGCTTGTAAATTTCGCCATCATCCTCGACGTGTAAGCTCTCTTCGATATTTCTGCTGGCAGAGTGTGGCGTGATGCCGTGAGCTTTGTTGTATTCATCTTGAAATTTACGCCTAGCTGTCGTCGTATCGATCGCCTCTTTCATCGATTTTGTTATCTTTTTGGCAAACATGAGCACCTTGCTATTTACATTTCTGGCCGCTCGCCCCATCGTCTGTATAAGGCTCGTCGTAGAGCGTAAAAAGCCCTCTTTATCAGCGTCCATTATGGCTATCAGGCTCACTTCAGGCAGGTCAAGCCCCTCACGAAGCAAATTTATGCCTATTAGCATGTCAAATTCACCGCTTCTAAGCCCTCTAATGATCTCATTTCGCTCGATCGCGTCGATGTCTGAGTGCATATACTTGACCTTGATGCCAAGCTCGATGTAGTAGCGGCTTAGCTCCTCGGCCATCTTTTTAGTTAGCACTGTAACTAGCACGCGCTCACCTCTAGCGATAACTGCCTTTGCCTCGTCAAATAGCGCCTCTACTTGATTGTCACTATCTTTTATCTCGATGATCGGATCAAGTAGTCCCGTAGGTCGCAAAATTTGCTCATAGACGTGCCCCTGGCTGATACCAAGCTCGTATTCGTTTGGTGTGGCTGAGACAAAGAGAAATTTCGCCTTTTTGCTTATAAACTCATCGAATTTAAGCGGCCTGTTATCAAGCGCTGATGGCAAACGAAATCCATACTCCACAAGCACCTCTTTACGGCTCCTATCGCCTGCATACATGCCCCTAAACTGCGGCAAACTCACGTGACTCTCATCGACGATAACCAGATAGTCTTCGCCGCTTATCTCAAAGTAGTCAAACATCGAGTATGGCGTCTCTCCAGCCTTTTGACCGGTTAGATGGCGTGCGTAGTTTTCGATACCTTTACACATGCCAGTGCTCGCCATCATCTCAAGGTCAAACTCCACTCTTTGCTTTAGTCTCTGCGCCTCAACTAGCTTGCCCTGCTCGTTAAACTCTTTTAAGCGCGCATCAAGCTCCTCTTCGATCTCTTTCATCGCGATCTTTAGCCTATCAGCGCCCACGATAAACTGGCTGGTAGCGTAAAGTGTAAATTTAGAGATATCCTTTAGCCTTTTGTTATCAAGCACGTCAAAATGATACATCGCATCGATCTCATCACCAAAAAACTCGACCCTTAGGGCTTCGTCGTTGTAATAAGCTGGGTAAATATCCACCACATCGCCATTTACACGAAAGTCGCCCCTATCAAAGTAGTTGTCATTGCGCTTATAGCCCATATCGACAAGCTGCTCCAAAAGCTTTCTTTGGCTAAATTTCTGTCCGACATTTAGGTAGGCGACCATGCCTTTATACTCGCTTGGATTACCAAGGCCGTAGTTTGCAGAGACAGAGGCCACGCAGACAACGTCGTCAAAGCTTAGCAAGCTAGCCGTCGCACTTAGGCGCAGGCGCTCAAGCTCCTCATTTACCGAGCTGTCCTTTTCTATATATAGGTCGCTTCTTGGGATGTAGGCCTCTGGCTGGTAGTAGTCGTAGTAGCTTATGAAGTACTCGACATGGTTTTTTGGGAAAAAGCCCTTAAATTCGCTGTAAAGCTGCGCGGCAAGGGATTTGTTATGTGTCATGATGAGCGTTGGCATATTTAGCTCACGTATGACGTTTGCCATGGTAAAGGTCTTGCCAGACCCTGTCACGCCTAGAAGAGTTTGGTATTTATTGCCTGATTTTATACTTTTTACTATCTCTTTTATCGCTCTTGCTTGGTCGCTGCTTGGGCTAAATTTAGATGAAATTTCAAATTTACTCATTGATCGCCTTTAAATTTGGGTGAATTTTATAGCAAAGATAGTGCTTTGTCAAATGAGAATTTTAAAAAGAATTTAGCCTCTGCATGTTAGAATACGGCATTAATTATTATTTTAAAGGAACCTTTATGTTTGAAGATAGCGCAATACTAGAAAGCCTGACAGACAAAGTAAATGAACTGATCAAAAAATACGACGAACTTTGCAAGACAAATGAGGAGCTACACAACGAGATAGTGACACTAAAAGCGCAAAACGAGGCAAAGACTAATCAAATAATGCGTCTAGAAGAGGACCTTGATAAGAAAAATAGCGAAACTGATGATGTAATGAAAAAGATCGAAGCCGTCCTTGGCAGATAAGCTAGACCTTTTTGGCATAAAATATGAAACAGATCACGCTCACCGTATCATCTCGCGACTATACGATCACACTTGATGATGATTTTGCTGAAATTTTCGAGCGCGACTGGCAGAAATTTATGGGGGGAAAGAAATTTATCGAGCCTCGTGAGCTTATAAACGCCTTTGTCGAAAAGAGCTACGAGAGCTACACAAATTTGCGCGTCGTAAAGGACGTCACAAAAGAGATAGAAGAGATACTAAAACCGGAAAATAAATGAAAAAAAGAGCTTTTACCCTAATAGAAATTATATTTGTCATCGTCATACTTGGCGTCTTGAGCGCTATTGCTATACCAAAGCTTTTCTTCACTAGAGGCGACGCCATAGTCGCAAACGCAAGAACACAAATAGCTGCCATAAAAAGTGGCATCTCGCTAAAATACAACGATAGCGTTCTAAAAGGTACTCCAAAGTACCCTGACACGCTCGAGAGCCCAGGAAGCAACCTTTTTCAAAACGTTGTGAGCGTCCCAGTCAAAGACAGCGGCACAAAAAACGGCTGGCATAAAACTGGAGCAACAACTTATACCTTCAAACTAGACGGACAAACAGCAAATTTCACTTATAACAAAACCACTGGCGAATTTGACTGCACGAGCAGCGACGGACTTTGTAGCGCCCTTGAGTGATGAGATACTACGAGGTCGTATTTAGCGGGGTAAATTTAGCTGCGCTCACATATAAAAGCGAGCTAGATATTGTGCCATTTCGCGCCGTCACTGCAAAACTTAGAGGCAAAAGCCTAGTTGGCTTTATACTGCGCGAAGTGGATGAGCCAAGCTTTAAAACAAGCTTTATTGATGAAATTTTACCCATCAAGCTAAACGACATCCAAGTAACTTTGGCTAAATTTATCGCCTACTACTACACCTGCGAGCTTGGCGTGGCTATAAATTTATTTGAGCCACAAAGCCTTATAGACGATGAAATTTATAGTGGCACAACCGACTTTAAATCGCCAAATTTAAGCCCAAAGCAGCTTGAAGCACTAAATTTTATAAACGAGCGAAAAAGCTCACTCATCTTTGGCGACACTGGAAGTGGCAAAAGTGAAATTTACATCGCTAAAATCAGAGAAATTTTAAACGCAGGCGGCCAAGCGCTATTTTTAATGCCTGAAATTTCACTAACCCCGCAGATGCAAAAGCGCCTAGAGAGCTTCTTTGGCGAGGCTGTGGCTGTGTGGCACTCAAAGATCACGCCAAAGAAAAAAGAGCAAATTTTAAAAGACATTAAAAGCAGCAAAGCAAGGCTAATAGCTGGAGCTAGGTCTGCCCTATTTTTGCCACTTGAGCGGCTAAAACTCATCATCATCGACGAAGAACACGACGATAGCTACAAAAACACTGGCTCAAAACCCCACTACAACGCAAGAGACCTAGCTCTCTTTCTAACTAGCAAATTTGACCTGCAAGTGGTACTTGGAAGCGCCACGCCAAGCCTCACTAGCTTTTACAAGCAAGAATGTTTTCGCCTAAAGGGGACATATTTTGCGTCGCAAAAGAGCTATATATTTGACGAGAGTGAGACTGGCATAAGCGAAATTTTAAAAGAGCAGATCGCAAAGATGCTTGAAAACAAAAAACAAGCCGTCATCTGCCTGCCAACAAGGGCAAATTTCAAATATCTTGTCTGCAAAAACTGTGGCGAGACAGTGAAGTGTCCATTTTGTAGCATCGGCATGAGCTACTATAAAAAGCAAAACGTACTAAAGTGCCAATACTGCGAGCACAAAATGGCCGTGCCAAAGACCTGCCACCAGTGTGGTAGCGAGATGATAGAAGCTAAAAAAATCGGCACGAGCGAGCTTCTTGAGAGACTGCAAGCTGAGTTTGCAAACGCTAGGATCGCTAAATTTGATAGAGACGAGATCACGACGCAAAATAAGCTCGTAAAGGCTTTAAAAGAATTTAACGACGGCAAGATAGACATCCTGCTAGGCACGCAGATGCTAAGCAAGGGGCATGACTATCACAACGTCGAGCTAGCCGTCATCATGGGCTTTGACGAGCTTTTAAATTTTCCTGATTTTAGAGCTAGAGAGCGGACACTCGCCCTTGCCATGCAAGTAGCTGGAAGAGCCGGCAGAAACGGAGCTGGCAGGGTCATCATCCAAAGCAAGCAAAGGGAGTTTTTCGAAAGCTATATCAGTGACTATGACGCATTTTTAAAGGATGAGATACCTTTTAGAGAAGCTCTTTATCCGCCATTTACTAGGCTACTTCGCGTGGCCGTTTCGCATAAAGATGAGAGCACGGCAAAGGGTGCAATGAACGAATTTGTGCAAAGGCTAGAGCCACTAAAAAGCGATGAGCTAGAGATCGTTGGATACGGCAAGTGCCAAGCTGAGTATCTTATGGGTAAATTTAGATATGAAATTTTACTTCGTTCAAACTCGCACACCATGCTTTTAAAAGCGGCAAACCTCTGCAAAAGCGAGCTTAGCGATATCGATATAGATCCGGTAAATTTTAGCTAGTGATTAGCCAATGTTTATTATAATCTCACCAAAAATTTAACGGATGCGTCAATGCTTTTTAACTCTTACGAATTTATATTTTTATTCTTGCCATTTACATTTTTTGTATATTTTTAT
>NZ_CALACG010000056.1 GCF_937890585.1 uncultured Campylobacter sp. | reverse complement strand
CAAAGAAAGATAGTAGGCCTGTTTTTAGTTTGAGGATGATTTTTAGGAGATAAGAAGATAGGTAAAGTGAGAGCAATAGTCCTAAAATAAGTACCACTACAAGCACTCCAACAGACGCATAAGCAAGTGAGTTTAGATCCTCTAAAAGCTCATCTTTGTCAAGCTCGCCGATAAGATACCAGCCCATACTTTTGATATATTTTGAGCCGATCAATAAATTTTTGCCATCTTTATCTAGCGATATGTAGCTGCCATTTTCGTTGATTAGCTTTTTAAGATTTGCATCGCCTACTATATCTTTTAGATTGCCACTTGCATCTTTGCCGATCTTGATGTCGCCTTTTTCATCAACTAGTAGAAATTTACCGCCGCGACCTATCTTTTGTGACTGGACAAAATTTACTATCTCGCTTAAATTTACGCCAGTCGCTGCGATACCATAAAATTTATCATCTTTTTGAACTTTGTAGTTTATATACATCATTATCTTGCCACTGCCGTCTTCAGCCTTGTTGATGTCGATCAGGCTTGGGCTGCTGCCATCTTTTAAGGCGTAGTACCACTTGTCATTTTCTGGGTTAATGACCTTTAAAATTTTATCTTCGACGTAGTAGTTTAGGGTTCTATCTGAGCCAAACATTATCGTATCTAGCTTTAAATTTTTAGCAAGAGTTTGAAAATAGTCAAACAAGACCTTTCTGCCGTGCTCGTCCTCGCCATTTTTGACCCAGTCTATTAAAAAGCTATTTTGAGTTATTTGATAAGAAGCGTCGATTATCTTATCGATGTAAGATTCTATTTTATAACCAACTTCATTGACAGCAAGTGGGAATTCTTTACTTTCGACCCTGTCGGTATATAAATTTTTAGCCATGTTATAGGTCACAAGACCAACCACACTAACACAAACCAAAAGCATGACACTTAGCACAAGTGCCGTTCTCATCCTGAGTGATTTCATTACATTCTCCTTAAATCAAATTGACAATTTTATTACAATATATTTAAATAATATTTAATTTTATAAATTAGAAATTTGTGAGATTTTTTGCAAGAAGCATCTTGCCTCTTGCAAATTTATATTAGGATTTATTTTTTAAGGTCGTATTTAGCGAGCATTTTGTCAAATTCGCCAGATTTTTGTAGCTCTTCGATCGTGGCGTCTATCTTTTTGATAAGATCGGTGTGTTTACCCTTATCAAATGCCATCGCAAAGCCCTCTGTGCCGTCAGGAAGTCTTAAAAACTCCTCTAAGTCTGGATTTTGTTTCAAAAACTCAACACCTATTGGGCTATCAGTAAGCACAACATCGATTTTGCCGGCATTTAGTGACATTATAGCTGCTGCTACGTTTTCAGCTGGGATTGACTGAGTTGTGATATTTTTAGCTGCCTCTTCTTGAAGCGTGCCAACTTGAGCTGAAATTTTCCTATCTTTAAGATTGTCTTTATTTACGTCTGAGCCTTTTTTGCGGATAAATAAATTCTCTGAGAAATAATATGGCTTAGTAAAATCAACAGACTTTCTTCTCTCGTCAGTCGCACTCATGCCGCTTATAGCGATATCGATCTTGCCCGTTTTTAAAGCTGGTATTAGCCCATCAAAACTCATATTTGCAACGTCAAATTTGATCCCAGTTTTTTTAGTGATCTCATTTAGAAGATCGATCTCAAAACCAACGATTTGATTTTTATCATCAAGATACTCAAACGGAGGGTAATCAGCGCTTGAACCCACCTTATAAACTATCTCTTTGCTAGCTTCTGGCGCATTTGCAGTGGCTTTTTTGCCACTATCATCGCCACAACCTATAAAAAACATAACTAACCCTAATGCTAGAACTTTTAATAAATTTTTCATTTTTCTCCTTATTAGTGATTTAAAATTTTACCTAAAAACTCTCGCAGACGCTCGTGCTGCGGATTTGTGAAGACATTTTTTGGTGTGTCATCAACTACTATCTTGCCTTTGTCCATAAAGAAAATTCTATTTGCCACATTTCTTGCAAAGCCCATCTCATGAGTCACCACAAGCATCGTTATGCCCTTGGCTGCAACATCTTTCATGATATCAAGCACCTCGCCGATCATCTCAGGATCGAGCGCACTTGTTGGCTCGTCAAATAGTATCACCTCTGGATCCATAGCTAGGCTTCTAGCGATCGCGATACGCTGCTTTTGACCGCCTGAGAGCTTGTGCGGGTAGGCAAATTTCTTATCGCTTAGCCCAACACTCTTTAGCAGTTCATCTGCCCTCCTCTCAGCACTCTCTTTGTCTAAGATCCCAGCTTTTATCGGAGCTAGAGTCAAATTTTGCAAGACGTTTTTGTTTGCAAAAAGGTTAAAGTGCTGAAACACCATGCTCACTTTTTGGCGAATTTTATTTATGTCTGATTTTTTATCCAAGATATCTTCGCCGTTTATCTTGATATGTCCGCTATCTGGCTCTTCAAGGCGGTTTATGCAGCGCAAAAATGTACTTTTGCCACCACCACTTGGGCCGATTATCGCTATAACCTCACCTTTTTTGATATTTACGCTAATATCGTTTAAAACGAGTAGATCGCCATAGCTTTTATTTAAATTTTTAATCTCAATCATGGCGATTTAGTCTCCTCTCAAGTAGCTTCACCAAGAAGGTGAAAAATTTAACGCTCACGTAGTAAACGATGCCTGTAAAAATGACTGGCTCTGGGCTGTAAAACACTGCCTGCAAGCTCTTACTTTGCATCGTGATATCAACAACACTTATGTAGCCAACGACTGAAGTTTCTTTAAAAAGTGAGATAAATTCGTTTGCAAGCGCTGGCAAGATGTTTTTTGTAGCCTGTGGAAAAACCACCTCACGCATAGAAACGTAGTAGTTTAGACCCATCGCGCGTGCTGCCTCCATCTGGCCTTTATCAACGCTATTTATGCCGCTTCTTACGATCTCAGCGACGTATGCCGAGCTATTTAGTCCAAGTGCGATCACGGCGACATAGAAGTTGTCGCTCCAAGTGGCGAAAATGACCACTGAAAATATTAGAAGTTGAAGTATTACAGGCGTTCCACGCAAGATGTCGATGTATTCGTCTATTATAAAATTTATAACTTTGATGTTTAAAAATTTAATAAACGCCAAGATAAATCCAAGCGTAATACCTATGACGACACCACCAATAGTAAGCCCTAGTGTTACTCCGTAGCTCTTGATGTATGCGAGCTCTTGAGCATCGCTAAGCTCCCTTGGGTAGAAAAAATATGCGCCCAATGAGACGATTGTTATAAAAAACAGAAATTTAGCTAAATTTTGAGCCTTCAACTTCGTCCTTTTCTTTAAAATGTAGCCTTAAATGATACGAAAAAATATATATCATTTTGCTTAAAAATTTTTAAGGAACGAGCCCGCTCATTGAAATTTAAATATTTTTGTAATAACATAACCGTTTTATTTTATTTGAAAGGAATTTTATGAGCTTTGGGTCTTATATAGCCATCGCCATCTATTTTGGCTTTTTGCTCTTTATCGGAAGATATTTCTACGATAAAAATGCAAGCATGAACCAATACCTGCTGGATAACCGTCAAATGGGTCCAGTCGTCACCGCACTTAGTGCTGGCGCCTCTGATATGAGTGGTTGGATGCTACTTGGCGTGCCCGGGGCCTTATACGCAACTGGCGTGGCAAATGTCTGGATGATAGCTGGTCTTATCGTGGGAGCGTACTGCAATTACTTATTTCTAGCAAAAAGGCTTAGGGTCTATACTGAGGTCGCTAGCGATAGCATCACGATACCAGACTTTTTAGAAAACCGCTTTAAAGACAGGACGAAAATTTTAAGGATCATCTCAGGTCTTATCATATTGATATTTTTCACGCTTTACGTAAGTAGTGGTATCATCGCTGGAGGCAAGACTTTTGAGAGCTTTTTTGGCTTAAAATTCGTATACGGAGCGGTCTTTACGCTCATAATCGTGGTTTTTTACACATTTTTTGGTGGATTTAAGGCTGTTAGCATAACTGACGCATTTCAGGGTCTTTTGATGTTTTGTGTCCTAGTTTCGATCCCAGTCGTGGCATATCTAAATTTAGACCTGCCAAGCGATACAAATTTGATAAAAGAGATAAGCAGGCTTGATGCAAATCACCTAAATCCATTTAGAGATCAGACTTTCTGGGGTATTTTGGGCCTTCTAGCTTGGGGCTTTGGCTACTTTGGGCAACCACATATCATAGTTAGATTTATGGCGATACGTGACTCAAAAGAGCTTGCAAAGGCAAGAAGGATCGGCATTGGCTGGATGACGATCGGCCTACTTGGTGCAATTATGAGCGGACTTATCGGCTTTGTCTACTTTAGCCAAAGAGGCGGACTAAGTGATCCTGAGACAGTATTTTTAAAGCTTGGTGAGCTACTTTTCCCACCATTTTTTATAGGTATCATCATCTCAGCCGTTCTTTCAGCGATCATGAGTACCATCTCAAGCCAGCTTTTAGTCACATCAAGCTCGGTCACCAAGGACTTCATCTTTGCCTTTTATAAAAAAGAGGTGAGCCAAAGCACGCAAACAGCGATCAGCCGCTATGCAGTCGTGGTCGTAGCGATAATTGCCACAGTGCTTGCCTTTATCTCTACAGATAACGTTCTAAACGTCGTTGGCAACGCTTGGGCTGGATTTGGCGCGAGCTTTGGTCCAGTACTACTTTTTAGCCTTTACTGGAAACGTATGAGCGCACTTGGAGCACTTGCTGGCATGATAGCTGGCGGTGCGACCGTAATATTTTGGATAACATCAGGGCTAAATGCCTATGTTTATGAAATTTTACCAGGCATTTTAACCTCAAGCTTAGCCATCATCATGGTCAGTATCTGGGGCGACGCGATAAATAAAATGACTAGCGAGCCACACGAGCAAGTGATAAAAGATGAATTTGAAAAGATGAAAACAAGACTTTAGGTCTTAAATTTATAAGAAATTCCTAGTACTTGTAACTGGGAATTTCTGAAAGTATTGATTTTAACTTTAGCTAGATATTAGATACTAAATTTATATATTTTCTAAAAATTTCTTTTCTAACTTCAATGTCGCTCCAGATGATAAGCACATAAGTAAATATGTTAATATTACTCGTTTGCCAACATCTTCGCAGATTAACAGTTTATCGCCTTGTTTTACTTCTAACATGTCAATGTATTTTTCAGATAAACAAATTATATTCTTATTATACATAAGACGATGCTTCACTTGACCCAAATAATCTATTTCTTTTGTAATCAAAGAACCTTTTAGAAACTCTTCTTTTTCTATAAATAGTATTTTTTCTCTT
>NZ_CALACG010000055.1 GCF_937890585.1 uncultured Campylobacter sp. | reverse complement strand
AATCAGCTCCGAGCAAATTTGCGTTGTGAAGGGCGATCATGACGCCAGCTAAAGCGATTAAATAGCCAATTAGCTTGATGATGAAAATTTTTGGATTTACAATGATCAGCAAAAGGCCACAAAGTATGATGCCAAGGGCTATTTGTAAATTTGAAACGTCAGCTTGAGCGCTTGAGCTAAGTGTTAAAAAACCAGCTAAAAGTGCCATTAGTATCATCAAAACTGCATAAACCGCCCTGCTTCGTCCAAAGCCATACATAAAGCAAACAAAGCCCTTATTTTGCCTGTTATAATCCATTTTTCGCTCCTTTTGGAAGTTTGCTTATTTTAATGCCAAATTCTTAAATAACGGCTTTAATCTGAAATTTCACTCATTTTGGCTAATATTTTGTATCTTAAAAAAGGAGCAAAAATGCCTTATGTAAATATAAAAATAGCAGGCCCAGAGCCTACAAAAGAGCAGAAAGATCAAGTTTTTCAAGAGGTGACAGATACGCTTGTCAGGGTGCTTGGCAAGAAAAAAGAGGCTGTTACGATATTTTTAGAAACTCACGATGCGAGCAACATCGGCGTAGCAGGCGAGAGCGTAGAGGATAAAAGAAAGGGGATAAAATGAGCGAATTTAGCAAAGCGGACATGGAAAGAAAGATAACACTTGAGGTTGGCGACAAGGCGCCAGAGTTTGAAGCGCTAAATCAAGACGGCGTAAAGGTTGCACTAAAGGACTTTATAGGCAAAAATGTGGTGCTTTACTTCTACCCAAAGGACAACACTCCAGGCTGCACGACTGAAGCTTGCGAATTTAGCGCAAACTACGATCAGTTTATCAAAAATGACACCGTCATCATCGGCGTTAGCCCAGATAGCGTGAAGTCGCATGCGGGCTTTATCGCCAAGCAAAATTTAAAGCACATCCTCTTAAGCGACGAAGATAAAGAAATTTCAAAACTTTATGGCGTTTGGCAGGTCAAGAAAAACTACGGCAAAGAGTATCTTGGCATCGTAAGAAGCACCTTTGTGATCGGTAAAGACGGCAAGATAGTTAAAATTTACAAAAGCGTAAAAGCCAAAGACCACGCCGCAAAAGTGCTAGCTGATCTAGTAAAATAAGGAGCAAAGATGAAGCTTATAAAAATGCTAATTTTAAGTGCGTTTTTTGCGCTAAATTTATCAGCACTGACTGAAGGTGTGGAGTATCAAACTCTAGCAAAACCGCTTAACGTGCCTAAAAAC
>NZ_CALACG010000054.1 GCF_937890585.1 uncultured Campylobacter sp. | reverse complement strand
TTTCAAGGCCTAGCAAAATTTTAAGCAAAGTGCTCTTTCCACTGCCATTTCGTCCGACTATGGCGATCCTCTCGCCCTGCAAGATTCTTGCGTCAAATTTTTCAAAAAGCACCTTGCCGTCTATGCTTTTGCCTAAATTTTTAAACTCAAAGAGCATTTTTTTGCGGTTTTGGCTCTGCGTTTGGTTGAAATTTTTACTCGCACGCTCAAGCTCTAGCCTCACGCGCCTTATCACACCTGGGTTTTTCTTGGCCTCTTCACGCATGGCGAGCACCCGCTCTTTTCTGCCCTCGTTTCGCTTTAGCCTAGCTTTTACGCCGCGCCTTAGCCACTCTTCTTCGGCCTTTAGCTGTTTTAGCAGTGTCTCATGCGACTTTGCAAGACTTGCTAAAATTTCCTCTTTTTTGGTTAGATAGTTTGCATATCCGCCATCAAAATTTTTTAAGCTTGCATCCTCGACCTCAACGCACCTAGTTGCCAGCGCATCGATAAAATACCTATCGTGACTAATAAAAACTATGCTTTGATTTGAGCTTTTAAGCATATCTTCAAGAAATTTGACCATATAGACATCAAGGTGGTTTGTAGGCTCATCAAGTAAAAGCACATCTGGCTTTTTAAGGATGAGCGCACCCAGTGCCACGCGCCTGATCTCGCCACCACTTAGCGAGCAAATGGGTCTATTTTCATACTCTTTTAGCTTAAATTCTTGCAAAATTCGCTCGATCTTATGCTCGATATTCCAGCCATCCTTTGCCTCTATAAATTTAATAAGCCTCTCTTGCTCTTTTAAAATTTCTCTGTTTTCAGGCTCATTTGCTAGCAAAACTCCACTCTTTTCATACTCGCTTATCGCGTCAAATATCTCTTTTAGCTCGTTATTTAGCGCATCTCTTACGCTAAAAGTGGCGTTAAAATTTGGATTTTGCGCTAGCATCTCGACGCTTATTAGGTTTTGCACTATCCGTCTGCCGCTATCTGCTGCCACCTCACCAGAGATGATCTTCATAAGCGTGCTCTTGCCGCTACCATTTTTACCGATGATCGCTATCTTTTCATTTTCATTTATACTAAAATTTACACCATTTAAAATTTCATTTGCGCCAAATTTTTTACTTACGTCTATCAGGTCGATTAATGCCATTTTTCTCTCAAAATTTTAAATTTTTTGGATTATATCAAAAGGGAGCTAAAACCTAATTTGGCTATAATCGCCCCAAAATTTAAAAAGCGAGAAATTTATGAATCTTTCTATGAAAAAACTGGTCGTCCCTATATTTTTAGATATGTTTTTGCACTTTATAACGCTCATCATCAACACCTACATGGTGACAAAAGTGAGCGTACATCTAGTTGGCGCCATGGGTGCAGGTAATCAAGTGATGGACCTTTTTATGACTATTTTTAACTTCCTTAGCATGGGCTGCTCAGTCGTCGTCGCACAAGCTCTTGGAGCAAAGCAAAATGAGCTAGCCTCAAGCGTCATACACGCAAGCATCACGTCAAATACGATCTTTGGCATAGCTTCAGCCATCATCATCTACCTCTTTGGCTACAACATCTTAAATTTACTAAACGTGCCAAGTGATCTCATAAACGATAGCTTCTCATACCTTCACATCCTTGGCTTTGCCTTGCTATTTGATGGCATCGGCATGGTGCTAGCTGCGGTGCTTCGCGTCTATAATCTAGCAACCGCGGTCATGCTAACTTCAGTTTTGATGAACATCATCACCATTTTTGGCAACGCCATCGCCCTTTTTGGCTGGTTTGATCTGCCAAATTTAGGCTTGCAAGGTGTTGCTATCTCGACATTTGTAGGTAGGCTTATTGGCGTTTTTGTCCTACTTTACATGCTCATACGCGTGGCAAAAGTTAGAATTTATCTTAGCAAACTGCTTGTCGTGCCGTTTGGAATTTTAAAGAAAATACTCTCAGTTGGTCTGCCAAGTGCTGGCGAAAATTTACTCTGGATGGCGCAATACATGGTCGCATTTGGCTTTATCGCGAGCATGGGCGAGGCAACTCTTAGCGTGCAGACGATCTACTTTCAGATCACACTTCTCATCTTGCTTTGTGGAGCGAGTATCAGCGTGGCAAACGAGGTCATCGTGGGGCATTTAGTGGGAGCTAGCGAGTTTAACGAGGCTTACGCAAGAACCTTTAAAGCCTTGTGGCTTGGCATTTCTATCACGCTCGTCGTCGTTTTGATCGCCTACGCCTTAAAGTATAAGATCATGGACGCACTAAATTTAGATGAGAACTTGCGCAAGATAATGCTACCACTCTTTACGCTCTCGATCGTGCTAGAGGCTGGCAGAACCTTTAACATCGTCATAGTAAATGCCCTTCGCGCAAGTGGCGACGCGAAATTCCCACTTGCAACTGGGCTTATCTTTATGTGGGGGCTTTCGCTGCCGCTTGGATATTTCTTAGGCATACACCTTGGCTGGGGCATTATTGGCGTTTGGATAGGATTTTGCGCTGATGAGTGGCTAAGAGGCCTTGCAAATACCTGGCGCTGGAGAAGCAAAAAGTGGCAAGAAAAACGCCTAGTTTGAGGCAAAAGAGCGTAAATTTAGACTTTTATGGTCTAAGCGTTTTAGTAAATTTTAAAACAAACGTAAAGGCTATGCGCCTAAGAGTTGGCAAGGATGCTAAGATCACGCTTTCTATGCCATTTTATAGCACGCAAAAGATGGCTCTTGGCTTTCTTGAAACGCACAGAATTTGGCTTGAAAACTCTTATAAAAAAGCTCTTTTAAATTTACCAAAAGATGATGAGATGAAATTTCTTGGGCAAATTTACAAGATCAAATTTGATGAGAGCGCAAAAGAGCCTTTTTTTGAAGATAAATTTATCATAACGCCAAATTTAAAGGCGCTTGAACGCTTTAAAAAAGCAAGAGCAAAAGAGCTATTTTTGGAGCTTGTAAGCTACTATCAGCCTCATATCAACAAGCCAGTTAGTCGCATCGTCATACGAAATAGCAAAACTCGCTGGGGGAGCTGCAACCATAAAAAAGGCTATATAAACTTAAGCCTAAGGCTTATAGAAAAGCCGCTCTCAGCCGTGCGCTACGTCGTACTTCATGAGCTTACTCACCTGCTCTACCCGCACCACCAAAGCAGCTTTTATAAATTTATAGAAGCCATCATGCCTGATTACAAAGCGCAAGAGCAAATTTTAAAATCGTAATTATTTTTCATCAAGTAAGTGTAAATTTAATATGTTAAAATTGCATATTACTTTACAAAAGGAAAATTTGATGAAAAAGATGATTTTTATCCCGCTTCTTGCCCTTTGCGCATTTGGAAGTGAATTTGAGGCTGGACTAAATGCCTATGCAGGCTCAAATTTCAAAGAAGCCTTGGCTAAATTTGAAGCAGGTTGCGCGGCAAATGACGCAAGATCATGCCTAAAAGCAGGCGCTATATATCAGCTAGGCAAAACTGACGTGCCAGATATCACCAAAGCACTAGAGCTTTACAATAAAGCTTGCCAAGGCGGCGAAAAAGAGGGTTGCTCAGCAGCTGGCGGAATTTATCTAAATAGCGATCCGCAAAAAGCAAGAGAGCTTTTTAGCAAAGCTTGCGAGCAAAATGACGGCTACTCTTGTGGCATGATAGGCTCGATACTAATAGAAGCTAAGAAATTTAAAGAGGCTTACACCTTCTTAGTAAAAGGCTGCAAGCTAAATGATAAGATGTCTTGCGAGTTTGCAGGCGATCTAAAACGCTCAAAACAACTTTGATCTTTACGTTTTTAAAGCCTAAATCTCACTTTTTACAAAATAAATAGAAATTTATAAATAAATTTAAAAGTCTAGGCAAGAGGGCTCTTGCCTAGTGTTAAATCGCTCTTATTTGATCGAGCGGTTTATCTTTTATGCCCCACTGAGTCATAAAGACAAAGCCATAAAGAGCAGCTGCCACGATATAGGCTGTGTATTCGTTTGGCATCAGACCAAATTTTACGCAGATATTTGGCACAAGAGCTAGTGGCACGACAGGGATAAGTAGCAACCTCTCCCAAATCCTAAGCTTTGTGACGTAGTATCCTTGAAGCAAGCTAGAAAAGGCAAACATTCCCACGATCGCCATGCCAAAGACGAGTAAAATTTCAAGCGGATTACTCATCCAGACTATTCCTTTTGAATCAAGCGGATCGCTCGTGTTTATGCTCTCAATTAGCATAAGTTTGTTGTTAAAGAAAAAGGCAAATGGCAAGATCGCCGTTCTTAAATCGTAAAAAAATCCTTGAACGCCAACGGTTATTGGATTTGCCTTGGCAATGCCCGCTGCTGCGTAGGCTGCGATGCCAACTGGCGGCGTGTCATCAGCTAAAATTCCAAAGTAAAAGACAAAAAGATGCACAGCGATAGCTGGGATCAAGAAACCATTTTTATGCGCTAAAAATAAAATGACAGGTGCTACAAGGCTTGAGACGACGATGTAGTTTGCTGTCGTTGGAAGCCCCATGCCAAGGATGAGCGACATAAGAGCTGTAAGAAGTAGGATCATCATGATATTATCGCCCGCTAGAAGCTCGACTAGATCAGAAAGTACTTGACCAAGGCCAGTTAGCGAGATAGAGCCCACGATGATGCCTGCAAGCGCGGTTGCGATGGCTATTGTAGTCATGCTCTTTGCAGCTGCGACCATCGCCCAAAATATATCCTCAAAGCCAAGAAGCACGTCGTTTATGCCTACTTTTTCACCACTTGCTAGCTTTTTAGTTGGCTCTTGAAAGATCATTATCAAAAATAAAAATCCTATCGCATTAAAAGCTGCAGCTATGGCTGACTCTTTTGCTATTAAAAGCGTGTAAAGCAAGATTAGAATCGGCGTTATATAGTGAAGACCGCTAACAAAAATTTTAAATCTTGAGTGAAATTCGCTCTGATTTATGCCCTTTAGTCCAAGTTTGACGCTCTCTAAATGCACGATGAAAAATAGCGACAAATAACAAGCAAATGCTGGGATAACCGCTGCCATCATAACATTTGTATATGTCATACCCAAAAACTCAGCGATGATAAAAGCAGCCGCACCCATGATAGGTGGCATGAGCTGTCCATTTACGCCAGCTGCAACCTCGATAGCTCCAGCTTTTGTGCGTGAAAGACCAGCTTTTTTCATAAGTGGTATAGTAAATGTACCAACGGTTACGACGTTTGCTGTTGAGCTGCCTGAAACCATGCCAGTTAGGCCACTTGCGATGACTGAGGCTTTGGCTGGGCCGCCTCTATATTTGCCAAGAAGTGAGAAGGCTAAATTTATGAAGTATTGTCCAGCGCCAGCTCGCTCAAGTAGTGAGCCAAAAAGAACAAAAAGGTAGATAAAACTAACGCTAACACCGATAGGCACGCCAAAGACGCCCTCTGTCGTTAAAAACATATGTCCCGCGATCTTTTCTAAGCTAGCGCCCTGATGAGCGATGATATCTGGCATATAAGGGCCAAAGTGGTCATATATCAAAAATATAGCGCAGATGATACCAAGAGCTGGCCCCATCACGCGTCTGCCGCCTTCAAGTAAGATAAAGATAGCGATAAATGAGATAACTACGTCTTGGGTGATATAATCCCCAGTCCTATCAGCTAGCTCATAAAAATAAACCGCTGGATAAAGCACGGCAACAACGCCTACTACGCAAAAAACTAGGTCGTAAAACGGCAAACTTGAGTGAGCCTTTTTATGAAAAGTGACTGGATAGAGCAAAAATACAAGCCCAACCGCAAAAGCTAGGTGCACTGAGCGCGAAATGTTAGTATTTAGTGGGAAATACGCTATATAAAGCTGAAAAACCGACCAAGAGAAACACGCAAATGCGATGAAATAGTTGTAAAAATTGCTATTTATCTCCCTTGTTTTTACCTCGACAAATTGTTCTTCGTTGTCTTTGACTTCGTTCATCTCTCTCCTTTAAAATTTAAATATAAAAATTTAAATGAATTTGCATATTTAAATTCTCCAGAGGCGAAAGCCCCTGGAAATTTGAGTTATTTTAAGATACCAGCCTCTTTAAATGCAGCCTCTGCAGCTGGGTGAAGCGGAGCTGAAAGACCTTGGACGAGATCTTCTTTATTTACTGATTTTAGTGCTGGGTGAAGAGTTTTATACTCATCAAAGTTATCCAAAATAGCTTTTATCACAGCCTTTACAGCCTCATCTTTTGTATCTTTATTAGTAACCAAAACAGCCTTTACGCCAATAGTGTTGACATCGTGATCGACGCCATCGTATGAGCCTTTTGGGATCACACCTTTTGCAAAGTATGGCTTATCCATAAGAAGCTTATCGATCTCGCTACCTTCGATGTTTAGGATATCGATAGGCAAAGATGTCGCAGCGTCAGTGATGTTTGCGGTTGGGTGGCCGACAACAAAGCTATATCCGTCTATTTTTTTATCTTTTAGTGCGTGCGGGCATTCGCCAACTGTTAAAACGCCGCGGTAGCCTAAATTTTTAACATCAAAGCCCTTTGCATTAAATACTTCGAGTGTGCTCACTTCGTTGCCGCTGCCTGGGTTTCCGACGTTGTATTTTTTTCCTGCAAACGACTGGATATCGCTTGTTAGGCCGCTATCTTTTGCCACGACAAATGCAAGAAGTTCTGGATAGATAGCTACTACTGAGCGTAAATTTTCATCTTTTGCTCCGTCAAATTTGCCAGTGCCGTTAAATTTATCATAGACGACGTCACTTTGGACAAAACCAAATGTAAGCTCTTTTTTGAGGACGTTATTTACGTTGTAAACTGAGCCGCCAGTTGATTGGACTGAACATTTTACATCGGTGTTTTTGTTTGCCAAGCGGCAGATCGCTCCACCTATCGGATAGTACGTGCCTGTCATGCCACCAGTGCCGATACTGATAAATTCTTTTGCTGAGAGAGTTGTTGCTAAAAGCAAGCCAGCAAGTGCTAAAGAAGTAGTTTTCATCTAAAATCCTTTCAAAAAATTTAAGGCTATTTTATTCTATAAATTTAGCTTTTTATCTTTTTGTTATGATATTTTTATGCCATTTTTGTAAAGTTGCAACCATTCTACACAATCAAGACTTAAAAAAATATTTTCTTAAGAATAAATTTATATTTCTTTATAGGGCGATTTGATTTTAATAAAACAAGGGCCCAAATATTATTTTTATAGTATAATGGCACCAAAGTTCTAAGTTTTAGAAAAAAATGTTGCAAATTTACAACCAATAATAGCTTTTACAAATGTTAATAAC
>NZ_CALACG010000053.1 GCF_937890585.1 uncultured Campylobacter sp. | reverse complement strand
AATTGTATTTTAAAAGGAGTTTTTTATGAGGCAAGTTTTAAGCTTAATAGTTTTTTCGTCACTGCTTTTAGCAAATGAAGCAAATTTGGACACTATAAAGCCTGTTAAAGAATTTGCGCCACCGCCAATTATAACGCCAAATGTTGCACAAAGTGCCTTTGTGGAAAATCAATTTGACCGTACTCAAAGAAGCGAGTATCCGTTTGTGACAAATTTACTTGATAACTCAGCTGATATGTTTCATATTTCGGCTGGGATGTATGGCAAAAGCTTTTACAACTCATCGCTTTTTAAATATCGTGGTACAAATTTTTATACCATTTTAAACGCAAATTTCACCAGGGCAAATAGCTATAAAGATGGAAGTGGTAAAAGATGGGACTATGGCTACAACAGGCAGGGCCAAAGCGCTATTTTAGGTTTCGTGCCAAATGAGCTTAGTGAGCTTAGACTTACATTTTTAAGAGACAATATCGATAAAGACAAGCAGCCAGAACACGCAATGGACGCCTTTAAAACAACCAGAAAAGTCGGCAAGCTAAATATTCGCTTTGGCGAAGAAGATCTATCAAACACGCTAAATCTTGAGCTTGCTACAAAAAAGATTGAGCGAAAAGCTGATAATTTTCATCTAAGGGATGCTAGCCCAAATGTAAAAGTTGAGATAAAAAGAGATGTGCTTGAGACAAATTTAAAATATGATGTTGATTTCGCAAGCTTTCATAATCAAATAGGTGCTGGCTTTGAAAAAGACAAGCAAGACGGCAAAAGATACATAAAGCAAGGCAGTAACTGGGTATTTAACGGATACAGATTTGCTGATGTTAGAAATGATAAATTTATGCTTTTTGACACACTTGCTTATAAATTTGATGAAGCAAACGAAGCTTCTCTTGCCTTAAAATATGAAGAGCAAAGAAGTAAGCTTAATGGGCTTGATACTAAATATTTCGCACCAAATCCAGCCATTAGCACTACTCGTGGGCTACTTCGTCAAATTTATGGCGAAGACGTAAGTGATAAGATCAAAAAAGACGCTTTTAGCGCAAGTTTAAAATATAAATTTACACCAAACGATAAGGATAGCTATTTCGCAAAACTTGAGAGTTTATCTCGCTTGCCAAGTAATATGGAGCGTTTCAATACACTTTATGGTGAAGGCGATAAAGGCTGGATAGCAAATCCAAATTTAGAGCCAGAAAGGCACAATAGAGCAGTTCTTGGCTTTAAATTTGGCAGTCAGTTTTATAAAGAATACCTAAACTCCTTGCAAAACAAAGATGCTTTTAGCTTTAGCGGGCATTTCATCGCTGACAATGTGAAAAATTTAATCATTTTTGATAGACGCCACTCAAAAGCTGCCACGCCATTAAACAAAAATGCTGTCATCACAAGAAACGTTGACGCAACGCTTTATAGTGTAAATTTCAATACAGAATATAGCTTTGCAAGGCACTTTGGATTAAAAAGCTCACTTTACTACAACTACGGACAAAACAAAACCGATGGCAGGCCACTTTATCAAATAAGGCCTTTTGAGGCAAATTTTGCGTTTGACTACAAAGACTATGCAAGCTTTGGTAGCTACAACCTTGGCACTGCACTAAGGCTAGTTTCAAAGCAAACTAGAGGCGATTTTAGCAAGCAAAATGGTCTAGGTATCGACAAAAAAGAGGCCGCAAAGGGGTTTGGCTTGCTCGATCTTTATGGCGGCGTAGAGTTTAAAAACAAAGTCGGCATAAGATTTGGCATTGCAAATTTATTTGACAAAGATTATGCAGAATTTATTAGCGGTGATCACGTAGCAGCACTTGATCCGGTAGTCGTTCATGCCCCTGGCAGGACATTTTTCATTAGCTTTCACAGCAGTTTTTAAAGGAGAAAGAGATGTTAGATAGAAGAAAATTTTTAGGACTTAGCACAGCTTTAGGCGTTAGCGCTTTTGCACCAAATTTATTTGCAAAAGAGAGCTTTAGTATGTGGGGTGCGCCAGCGATCCCAAGTGTCATAATGGCAGTTGCTGCACTGCAAGGAGAGTTAAATAAAACTTATGATGTAAGCCTAAATATCTGGAAAACACCAGATCAGCTTCGTGCAGGCGTAGCTAGTGGGGATATTAAAGTCACGATGTCACCATCAAATGTCGCTGCAAATTTAAGAAATCAAGGGCTTGATTTTGCGATGTTAAATTTACTGACCCTTGGCGTGATGAACGCTATGGTTAAGGATGAAAAGATCAAAAATTTAGAAGATTTTGTAGGCAAAAAGCTAGTCATGCCATTTCGAGGTGACATGCCTGATCTTGTCCTAAGGGCACTTTGCAAGAAGCGAGGCATAGACGCTAGCAAGATAGATATCACCTATACAGCAACACCTCCTGAAGCTCTACTTTTATTTTTACAAAAAGATTTTGATATTTTATTAGTCCCACAACCTCTTGGCGAAGCTACTATTTTACGTGGTAAAAAAGCAGGCGTTAGCGTACATTACTCAGTTGATTTTCCAAAAATTTGGGGCGAGAGCTTTAGTACAAAACCGATAATCCCAATGGCTGGCATTATCGTAGAAAAGGGCTTTTATGAGAAGAGCTTAAATCTATTTGATACGCTTCATAGCGACCTTAAAAATGCTCTTTCTTGGATACTTGAGAACAAGCAAAGCGCAGCAAAGATAGGTTCAAGCTACTTACCAGCTCCAGAAGTGGCACTTGCAAATGCCTTTGATAAGGCAAATCTAACAGTGACAAAAGCAAATGAACTACAAAATGAAATCATGGCATTTTTTGAAGAAATTTATCAGTTCAATCCAAAATTTCTAGGTGGCAAGATGCCAGATAAAGGTCTATTTTTATGATACTAATCGACGGCGTCAAAAAAGATCGCTCAGCCTTTTTAAAAATGATTGACTATTTTTGGGGCGGATTTAGCGGATTTGCCGTAGTTTTTTTGATCTTAGCTATTTGGCAAGTGGGAAGCGAGTTTAGCTCCCCACTCCTGCTCCCTTCGCCAAAAGATGTATTTTTTAAAGTCTGTGAAATCATAAAGGACTACAAAAATAGCGAGATAAATATAACGCTTTGCAGATCACTAGTTGGGGTTAGCACGGCAACATTTTTTGGTATATTTTTAGGGCTAATAGCAGGTAGCTTTAAAAGCTTTGCAGCCTTTTTAAAGCCTGTTATTACCTTACTTTTATCGATGCCGCCAATTATCTGGATAGTACTAGCTATTTTTTGGTTTGGATTTGGAAATTTTAGCACCATTTTTACTATCTTTGTAACCGTTTTACCGCTTACTTTTGCAAGCTCGGCAGTTGCTATGAGTAGTGTAGATGAGGAGCTAAAAGAGATGTTTGATGCCTATCATTTAGGCTTTTTAAAAAAGATAAAACACCTCTATATCCCACATCTTACAAGCTATATTATAAGCTCTGTTAGCGTAGCTGTTGCAATGGGTGTAAAAATAGTCATAATGGCCGAACTACTAGGTGCAAATAACGGCATGGGAGCAAAGATAGCAAATGCAAGGGCGATGCTTGAAACAACCGAGGTAATGGCGTATGTTCTTTTAAGCATCACTCTTATCATGCTTTTTGAGTACCTCATCATTGAGCCTTTAAAAATAGCCCTGATGCCTTGGAGAAGATGATGCTTGAGCTTAAAAATGTAGAGTATGAAATTTTAAGAGATAAGGTCGTAAGAAATTTTAATTTAAAGGTAGAAAAAGGCGAAGTGGTGACGCTTTTTGGACCATCAGGTTGTGGGAAAACTACCATTTTGCGCCTTATTGGCGGACTAAATGAGCCCAGAAAAGGGGAAATTTTTAATAAATTTAAAAAGACTACATATTTTTTTCAAGAAAATCGTCTGCTTACATGGAAAAATGCTCTTGAAAATGTGCTTTTAGTTATGGATAAAGCTGATCAAAACAGCGTTTTAAAGCTCTTTTCCAAAGTCGGTCTTAGTCAAAAAGACGCACTAAAATACCCAAATGAACTAAGTGGCGGTATGAGGCAAAGGGTCGCTTTTGTAAGAGCGGTTGTGACAAAACCTAACCTTCTTTTAATGGATGAGCCATTTTCGGGGCTTGATTATGATATGAAAGAAATTTTGATCGATATCGTTGGCCAAAGAGTAAGCGAGGGCATGAGCATAATACTAGTCACGCACGACAGAATGGAGGCTGTGAAGATGTCAAATAGAATTTATTTTCTCGCAAATAAAGGTGCGATCATACAAAAAGAGCTTGTTTTAGATGAGGCTTTTAAAGACCGTGATTTTGCATTTATTAGCAAGACAATAGATGAAAATTTTAAAGGGCAAATTTATTATGATTAACAACTTTTTTACCTATCCTATGAGGATATTTTTTCTTACCAGTGCTGCCTGTGCTGTTCTGGGAGCTGCTATATTTTTTACACCAACTGATTTTGTGAGTTTGCATAAATTTATATTTTTACACCTTTTTCTAGTACTTGCCTATGCTGGTTTTTTACTCACTGGACTAACCGACTGGACAAATTTCAGCTCCTCGCTAAAAGCCCACGCTTACATTTTATTTTCACTCTTTGCAACTAGCTTTATAGCGGCACTTTTTAGCTTATTTTTAGCACATTTTTTTATTACGCTTTTTTGGGCATATCTAGTGATGCTTTGCCTTTATATGATCTGGCGAGATAAAAATCTTGATCAATTTGGCGTACTTGGATTTTTATTTGGTATTTTGGGTTTTGAGATCTACTATCTAATAAGCGGCAACGAAAAATTTTTAAATTTGCAAATTTATCTTCATACCATCGCCATCTTGCTTATTTCTTATCGTGTTAGCGTTGTACTTGGCAAAGAAGCGCTAAAGCGAGAAAACGATATGGATGAGGCTATTTTTGTACCAAATTTTATCTATAAAAATATCGCTATTTGCATGACTTGTGCGTTTTTGCTTTTTAATATATTTTTTGAAAAGAGTGTCGGCACCTACTATGTAGCCATTGCTTGCGGATGTGCGGTGCTTGCAAAGCTTAAAGAGTGGCATTATAAGCAACTTTTGAGGCATAATTTTGTGATTTACTATTACTTTATGCAGATATTTTTAGCGGTTGGATTTTTAGGCATCGGAGTAAGCGGTCTTTTAAATCTAGGTCTTGAAGTAAATTTTATGCATTTAATAGCAGTAAATGCCGTTATTTTTAGTGTTATGCTTATTTTTAATATCGCTGGACTTCGTCACAGCGGACAAGAGCTTGAGTTTTTACGCCTTAGCAAAATTGCATTTATTTTAGTCATTTTAGCTGGCATTAGTAGAGGAATTTTGGCTTATTTTTGGAGTGGATTTTATATTCATTTACCAGCCACTTTGATAGCACTTGCTTTTGTCTTTTGGCTCATAAATTTTTATGCAATTTTTAGAGATAATGAATTCTCTGAGGACCCTGAATGATATTAATTCGTATAACTTTCAAGTTTTTCGTGGTCGATGATGAGAAATTCGTGCGGTGTGATCTTTCTGATGATGTCGTCTTTGATAAGCTCATTAAAGGCTGTTGAGGCGCTTTGGCGTTTAAGACCAACAAAGCTTGAGAGTACCTTTAGAGAAAATGGCAAAAATACGTATCGGTAGCCGTTTTGGTTTAGGTCTTGCTCGCGTGCGAGTTCGATTAAGAAATTTGCGATCCTGCCCTTTGCGTCCTCAAAAAGTATCGACTTTGTGATCTGGCGCTGCACGATAATGGTGTTTAGTGTGGTTGTTAGGATCTCGCTTGCAGCTTTTTGATTATGCAAAATTTCGCCGATATTATCTAGCCTAATGACGTAAATTTGGGCATCTTCAAGCACTTCAAATGCGCAGTTGTCATCGAGTATGGCGATGTTGTTTTTTTCTAAATGATAAAGGATAAATTCCTCACCATCTTCAAAAAATGAGAGCTTCGCAGAGCCGCTCTTTAGAACGATGATCTCGATATCTTCGGTGTAGATC
>NZ_CALACG010000052.1 GCF_937890585.1 uncultured Campylobacter sp. | reverse complement strand
TTAGAGAGCTATTTAACAGAGGCAAATCTTACGCGCCTTCAATCATCTTTATCGACGAGATAGACGCTGTTGGCAAGAGCAGGGGTGGGGCTAGAAACGACGAGCGAGAAGCTACGCTAAATCAGCTGCTAACCGAGATGGACGGCTTTGAGGACAACTCTGGCGTCATCGTCATAGCCGCAACAAATAGGATCGAGATGATTGACGAGGCGCTACTTAGATCGGGCCGCTTTGATAGGCGTATATTTTTATCAATGCCTGATTTTAACGACAGGGTGGCGATCCTAAACACATATCTAAGAGATAAAAACTGCGAAGTGTCAGCGGAGGATATCGCTAGGATGAGCGTTGGCTTTTCTGGTGCGGCACTTAGCACGCTTGTAAATGAAGCTGCGATAAATGCCCTAAGAAACGGCGAGAGCGTGCTTAGGATGAGGGACTTTGAAGCTGTTTTAAACAAGGTTTTGCTCGGCAAAAAAAAGGTGCTAAGCTACAGCGAGAGCGAGAAGAAAATTCAAGCCATCTATCAAGGTGCAAAGGCGCTAAGTGCTTACTGGTTTGATGTGAAATTTGAAAAAATTTCGCTCATTGAAGACCGCTTTATGGCGACTGAGCAAGAGATCGAGTCAAAGTCACAGATGCTCTCACGCATAAAGGTTTTAATCTCTGGCATGTGCAAGCTTGAGATAGATGAGAACGACATCTTTTCAAACTCAAGCAACGATCTAAATTTAGCAAAAGAGATCGCCTCAAAGATGGTTTATGAATACGGTATGGGAAATTCTTTCGTGCCAAATCCAAACGATGTGGAAGAAATTTTAAAACAAGCAAAAGATGAGATAATCTCCTTTTTAAAGGGCACAAACGAGCAAATCGCAAGGATAAGCTCATATCTGCTTGCTTACGAGAGCGTAGATAAAGAGACGCTTGCTAAAATTTTAAATGAAAACTACTAATAAAGGAGAAAAAATGAAAGCAAAAATAGGAATTCTAACTATGTCAGATCGCGCAAGTGAGGGCACATACGAGGATAAATCAGGCCCAGCGATCAAAGAGGTGCTTGATGGCTGGATAGTAAGTGAGAGAGAGTATTTTTACGAGGTGATCCCAGATGAGCTTGATCTCATAAAAGAGAGGCTCGTGCACATGATAGACGTGCTAGGATGCGACCTTGTGCTAACGACTGGAGGCACAGGACCAGCAGTGAGAGATGTCACTCCAGAGGCTACTGAGGCAGTTTGCGAGAAGATGATGCCAGGTTTTGGCGAGCTAATGAGAGCTGCAAGCTTGCAATACGTCCCAACAGCGATCCTATCACGCCAAACAGCAGGCATCAGAGGTCACGCGCTCATCATAAATTTACCAGGTCAGCCAAAAGCGATAAAAGAGTGCTTAGAACCTGTATTTCCAGCAGTGCCATACTGCATAGACCTGATCGAGGGTGCATTTATCGAGACCGATGAAAACGTGATGAAAGTTTTCCGCCCAAAACAAAAGAAAATTTCTTAAATTTAATCCACAATAGAGCCTAAATTTAAGCCAGCCATCTTTGGTGGCGGCTAAATTTAGGTTTTTGCTTACTATTTTAAATTTATATATTCAATTTTGGTGACAATTAATAAAATTTAATAGAACAACTGCAATAACCGATGATGGGTTGGCTGGCTAGTTCATTAAGTAGCAGAAATTATGATGTTTTATTAGTGCTAAATCTATGCAAGTTTTTTGCAAAAAAATCGCTGCGCCAGTGATAAATTTAGCAAACAATAAATA
>NZ_CALACG010000051.1 GCF_937890585.1 uncultured Campylobacter sp. | reverse complement strand
GGCGTGGACTATGTAAATTTGCATGGCACCGGCACGCAGGCAAATGACAAAATGGAGGCAAAAGCTGTAAATTTAACGCTTGGTGCCACCTTTGCAAGCACGTTAAAGCCACAGATCGGTCACACGCTTGGGGCTGCTGGAGCTATTGAGAGCGCCATTTGCGTTATGCTTTGCATGGAGGAAAATAGCCTCTTGCCGCCACACGTCTATGACGGCGAGTATGATGAGAGCTTGGAGGCTGTAAATTTAGTAAAAAGCGGCACGAAATTTGACGTAAAAACAGCGATGTCGCTATCTTTTGCCTTTGGCGGAGATAATGCCGCGATAATATTTAAAAGAGTGAGATGATGATAAGTGATTATTTGCCGCACAGCAGCGCCATAACCCTGATCGATGAAATTTTAGAATTTATCCCTTGTGAGAGCATAAAAGTAAGTAGCGTGATAAATGAGCAAAACCCATTTTTAGAAGATGGTAAATTTATGACGCAAAAGGCGATAGAGATGATGGCTCAAAGTCTTGGGATCTACGACTCAAAGATGCGTGAGTTAAGGGGCGAAAAGGCGATATTTGGCTTTTTGCTTGGTAGTAGAAAATTTGAAATTTTTAGGCCATATTTTAAAGTGGGCGATGAGATAGTGATCGTCTCAAAGTGCTCCATTCAAGATGAGAGTGGATTTGGCGTTTATGACAGCGAGCTTTTTGTAAATGGCGAGCTTGGCGCAAGGGCGGTTTTAAACGTGATGAGCCCTGATGAAGAATTTGTAAAAAAGGCACTTAGTGAGTAAGAGAGTATTGATAACTGGATCAAGTAGAGGCATAGGAGCTAGCATTGCTAGGCGTCTTGCTGGCGAATACGAAGTGGTGCTTCACGCAAGAAGTAAGAGCGATGAGCTTTTAAAGATGGCTAGCGAGCTTGGGGCTAAATTTATGACATTTGACGTGGCTGATACTGCCGCAGCCAAAAAGGCCATAGAAGCTGACATGGAGGCAAATGGCGTCTATTACGGCGTTATTTTAAACGCTGGTATAACAAGGGATAATACCTTTGTGGGGCTAAGCGATGAAGAGTGGTTTGACGTGATAGATGTAAATTTAAAT
>NZ_CALACG010000050.1 GCF_937890585.1 uncultured Campylobacter sp. | reverse complement strand
TTCTTCTACGCGCTTGCCTGTTTGAAGAGAGGTAGAGCTTAGCTCGTTTGCTACTGAGCTGTTTTCGCTTGAAAGATGCTTGGTGTCACTTATTAATGCTCTTATGCGCTCTATGAAGTTATTTATATCATTGCTGATCTTTGCTATCTCATCTTTGCCGTAGATTGGAATTTTAATTGTAAAGTCAGATGTTATAGCATTTAAATTTGCACCTAGTTTATCGATAGGATTTGCAACCATCTTTTTAAGTAAGAATATACAAACAACGATCAAGAGCAAAGTAACTATGATGCTTGCTATGATGAAGTTTTTACTAACTACTTTTAGAGGTGTTAAGAAGTCATCGGTCACAGCTGAGCCAAGCACTATCCAGTTTAGCTTATCAAATGGTTCAAACGCAACTATACGCTCAACACCACCAGTATTAGCTAACTCAACACCCTCTTTTTCTTTTACGATCTTATCCATAGCAGCTTTAACATCACTACTTAGCTCTTTGCCAGCTTGAGTTGGGTGGATCTCAAATTTATTAGTTTTTGTGTTAAAGATAGAGAAGTATCCATGCTCGCCTAGCTTCATTTGTGCCATTGTTTTTTGAAGGTCTTCTAGACCCTCAGTAAAGTCATAACCTATAAATAAAACAGCTACGACCTCGCCTTTTTCGATAACTGGCTCGTAAACGCACATATAGTTTCTACCAAAAATGTTTAGAGGCCCCACATACGTCTCTTTATTCATCATCTTTGGATAGATCGTTTTATTTAGCATACCAAGCGCTCTACTGCCATTATCTAGTAAAAGTGAGGTAGAGACAGCAGCAAATTCATTACCTGATCTTGCAAAGATAGTTGGTATACCGCCGTTTGTTAGCTTTTTGATCTTGTCAGATATCTCGTGGTCGTTGTTTAGTAGACCCATTTTGTCTGAGACAATCTCTAAAGCTTCGTCATTTTCTGTCTTTTGAGTTTGGCCAGTGGTTCTTATGTTACCCAAAGCCTCTTTTAAGATATGCATAGAGAGTTTTGCATTGTCTTCGTTATCTTCATCAAACAGCTCAACTGTGTCCATCGCAAGTGCAACATTTTGCCTGACGGTGGTTTTCACTCCCTCCTTGATCTCACGTTCCAAAACGTTTGATATGTAAAATACAAAGCACATCATACATATCGCCAAAACCACAGCAATTGTTGCTGAAACTTTTACCAAAATAACTTCACGTTCTAAGTGAGGATGATCAGTAATATCACGAACACGGATTACATCAATCTGACGGTTGAGTTGCTTGATGATTTGCTCTACCTCATCATGAGAAGTTACATCAATAATAATGGTAATCCTTGAAACATTTGGATCTTCAGTCGCACCGACCGAAATGCTTTCAATATTTACTTGGCGACGTGAGAGGACTCCTGTGAAACGGTTGAGTACTCCTGAGCGGTTTTGGAG
>NZ_CALACG010000049.1 GCF_937890585.1 uncultured Campylobacter sp. | reverse complement strand
GATGTAAATATTTAAGAAATAATAAATTTAAGGTAAAAAATGAGAGTAATGCATAAAAATTTTGGCGATTTTGGGACAAATTGCTACATCGTTACCAAAAATGGCTCAAGTTTGGTGATAGATCCGGGCGACGGCGCAAAAGAGTGGGTTTTGCAAAATGCACAAAATTTAAAGGCGATACTTTGCACTCATGGGCATTTTGATCATATTTACGACGTGAGCGAGCTAAAAAATGAGCTAAAAATCCCAGTTTATATCAATAAATTTGATGCTTTTATGTGTGAGAGTGACATTTTTGGCTATATGAAAAATACCTTTGTGCCAGATGTTTTGGTTCAAGGCGATGAGAGCTTTGCGGTGGGTGACTTTTCTTTTAAATTTCACCATTTTCCAGGGCATACACCAGGTTGCTCGATGATAGAGATAGAAGACGCGATCTTTAGTGGTGATTTTTTATTTAAAGGTAGCATCGGGCGCTGGGACTTTCCATTTTCAGATAAAAATGAGATGCTAAATAGTTTAGAAAAATGCAAAAATCTAAAGGGCGACTTCGCACTTTATCCAGGACACGGCGAAGGCAGCACGCTAAAAGCCGAGCAACAAGAGCTTGATAGGTGGATAGAGATCGTAAGAAGGTCTTAAATTTTTAGGCGTGGCTAAATTTATGCATTTTAGAAATTTATAATTTTCATCTTACAAGATGATGTAGTAAGCTTGTATTAAAAAGTGTTTATAGGTTTAAATTTATAAGTTAAAAGAGCAAGGCAAGCGCCCTGCTCTAGGAGTTTTACTCGACTTCAGCGTCTATTACGTCGTCGTCTTTTTTGTTGTTGCCGCCGTTTGCGCCAGCGTTTTCATCTTTTTTATACATAGCTTCTGCAAGTTTGTGGCTAGCTTTGCTTAGAGCTTCTACTTTTGCATCGATCTGCTCTTTTGAAGAGTTTTCGTCTTTTAGAACCTCTTTTAGATCATTTAACGCAGCTTCGATGTTGCTTCTATCATCGGCTGGGACTTTCTCGCCAAGCTCGCTCATGCTCTTTTCAGTTTGATGAACAAGTGCGTCTGCTTGGTTTCTAGCCTCAACTGCATCTTTGCGTTTTTTATCCTCTTCTTTGTGAAGCTCAGCGTCTTTTACCATGCTATTTATCTCATCTTCGCTAAGACCGCTTGATCCTGAGATAGTGATGTTTTGGGCTTTGCCAGTCGCTTTATCTTTTGCTGAAACGGTTAAAATTCCGTTTGCGTCGATGTCAAATTCAACTTCGATTTGAGGTACGCCTCTTGGAGCTGCTGGGATGCCTTCAAGGTTGAAATTTCCAAGTGATTTATTATCCCTTGCAAACTCACGCTCACCTTGTAAAACCATGATAGTAACGGCATTTTGGTTATCTTCAGCAGTTGAGAAAACTTGACTTTTCTTAGTTGGTATAGTTGTGCCTTTTTCGATGATCTTTGTCATAACGCCGCCAAGTGTCTCGATACCAAGGCTAAGTGGAGTAACGTCAAGAAGTAGCACGTCTTTAACGTCGCCTTTTATAACCGCACCTTGGATCGCAGCACCGATAGCCACGACTTCATCTGGATTTACGCTCTTATTTAGCTCTTTACCAAATGCTTTTTTAACCTCTTCTTGAACAAGTGGCACACGAGTTGAACCACCGACCATTACGACCTCTTTGATGTCACCCTTGCTTAGACCTGCATCTTTGATGACTTCATTTATCTTAGTGATAGTCTCACCCACAAGTGAGTCGATCATGCCTTCAAATTTAGCGCGAGTTAGCTTTTTGACAAGGTGTTTTGGACCAGTCGCATCAGCTGTGATAAATGGTAAATTTATCTCAGTCTCTTGAGCTGAGCTTAGCTCTTTTTTAGCATTTTCAGCGGCTTCTTTTAAGCGTTGAAGCGCCATGATATCGCCTTTTAGATCGATACCAGTTTCGTTTTTAAACTCACTTACTAGCCAGTCGATGATCTTGTTATCAAAGTCATCGCCACCTAAGAATGCATTACCGCCAGTTGCCAAAACTTCAACGATGTTATCGCCAGTTTCAAGCACTGTAACGTCAAATGTACCGCCACCTAGGTCATAAACTAAAATTTTCTCAGCCTCTTTTTTATCAAGACCATAAGCAAGTGCCGCAGCTGTTGGCTCGTTGATGATACGAAGCACATTTAGTCCTGCGATCGTTCCAGCCTCTTTTGTAGCCTTTCTTTGGCTATCGTTAAAGTATGCAGGCACTGTGATAACCGCGTCTGTCACGCTCTCGCCAAGATATGCTTCAGCGTCTTCTTTTAGCTTGATAAGAATTTTTGCTGAAATTTCTTGCGGAGTATAGACCTTGCCAGCGATCTCAACCGCGCAAGCGCCATTTCTATCTACAACATGATATGGCAAGCGAGCCTTTGCCTCTTCAGCATTTTTTTCATTGCTCATCAAACCCATGATACGTTTGATAGAATATATCGTTTTTTCAGGGTTTGTAACTGCTTGACGTTTTGCAACATCACCTACTAGAATTTCACCTTTGTCTGTAAAAGCAACAACAGATGGAGTTGTGTTTTTACCCTCTTTATTTGGGATAACCTTGCTCTCGCCGCGCTCAAAAACGCTCACACAAGAGTTTGTTGTACCTAAGTCTATACCTATAACTTTTGACATATTTTTCCTTTATTAGATTTATTTTTTAAATTTAGTTTGCCACACTGACCATGGCTGGGCGCAAAACCCTACCATTTATCATATAGCCTTTTTGTAAAGCTTGCACGATCTGACCGCTTTGCTTCTCCTCGCTATCGACCCTTAAAACGGCATTATGCACATTTGGATCAAACTCGGCATCAGTTGCGATCTCGCTCACGCCATGCTTTTCAAAACATTTCTTAAACTGATTTATTGTTATCAAAATGCCCTCTTTGATCTTTTTAGCAAATTCATCATCCTCTGGGTCAAAATTTGCAGCGATCTCGAGTGCATCGATGACTGGTAGCAAGTCCCTTGCAAATTTCTCATTTGCATAGCTTGCAACATCTGCTTTCTCTTTTTCATAACGCTTTTTAATATTTTCAAACTCAGCATTTGCTCTGTAATATTTATCAGTGATCTCGCCAAGCTCTTTTTCGAGCTTCTCCACTTTTGAGATATCGCCAAGTGCGTCTAAATTTACGCTATCGCTAGCTGCCTCTTGCACTGGCTCGACCTCAGGTAGATTTTGCTCTTTTACCTCTTCGCTCACGCGGCCTCCTTTATTAGATTTATAAATTTCACATAATCAGTATAAACACTGCCAGCACAGATCATCTGCGCCTCGCTACCAAGGTAGTTTGCTTTAAATTTAAGCCCCATGTAATTTTCATCAAACATAGGAGAAAATGTAAGTTCTTCATCCATCTGCAAGCTAAAACTTGGGTCAAAAATCATCTTAAAGCGTCTATCCTTGAACATATCAAAGGCTAAAATTTCATTCTCTTGAAAGTAAATTTTAGTCCTTTTAAGCTCTCTTATCTTGTTTTTTAGTTCGCTTAAGCCAACTTGAGAGCAGATAAGCTCAAGCTTGTCTAAACTAACTCCTATAAGGTTGTTTAAAAATTTATACATCCTAGCATCAAACTTGATGACGATCTCATCGCCACTAAAATTTAAAACCAGATACCTATCATTTAAATTTAAAATTTCTAGCAACTCCTTGTCGATCGTGCCAAAAATCATACAATAAAGCTCAAATTCATCACAGAGCATCTTTAAGCTTCTTGGATCATTTATTTCTAAATTTATGTCGCTTTCAGCAAAAATTTCACTCCAATATCTCCTCATCGCAGCGATAGTTGGGATCCTGCCGCCACTGATGTGAAGCTTTGTGATCTCGCCCTCATCTGAAAGCTTTTTGAAATAAACACGTATCGTAGATGCCGGTATCGCCATACTCATGCGAGAGCCAAGCTCATTTGAGCCAATAGGCGCATTGTTCTGCAAATAGGCTTCAATGATAGAATTTAGTATCAAATCGCGTTTATTTGTTTTACTCACTTTTAGCACTCTTTCTTTTTAATTGCTAAGCGGATTATACAACTTTAGTTTATTAATGTCAAGTATATAAGTTAAAAAAATTTATTTATTTATCTTTAGTCTATATAACTAAAGTTTCATAAGGCTTTTGATGTAGGGTTTGACTAAGAAATTTATATTAAAATGTTTTATGTGGCGCTGTTTTGCTGCTAGAAATACGCTGTGGCTATTTAGTTTATGTGTCGGTTTTGTAGTAAGCTTGCATTTTTAGCAAGCTGTTTCTGCAGCAAGCTATTTATTAAAGTAAGCCGTTTTATCTGCGCTAAGTCATTTTACGGCAAGCTATTTTTAGAAGTTGTGGCTAAATTTTGAAATGAACCGCTATCCGCAGTAAGTTATTTTTTAAACAAGCTATTTTGCCTTTTTAAATAAAGTATTTTTAAAACAAGTTATATCCAAGGACAAGCTCTTTTAAGCCA
>NZ_CALACG010000048.1 GCF_937890585.1 uncultured Campylobacter sp. | reverse complement strand
TTTTAATATTGTAGAGGCAAAGTAAAAAGGATGAAATTTTGATAAATATTCATAAAATAGCCTATCTAAGGGTTATCGCGTTAGCTTTTGCAGCTTTTATATTTAATACAACTGAGTTCGTGCCAGTACCTCTTTTAAGCGACATAGCAAAGGATTTTGGCATGAGTACGGCTGATACTGGGCTCATCATCACGATATATGCGTGGAGTGTGACGATACTCTCGCTACCATTTATGCTTTTAACTGCAAATTTAGAGCGAAGGTCGCTACTTTTAAAGGTTTTTATCATTTTTGTCGCTTCTCACGCACTTTGCGCTGTTGCTTGGAATTTTACCGTTTTAGTCATAGCTCGCGTGCTAATAGCCATCGCACACGCCATATTTTGGTCGATCACCGCCTCGCTTGCCGTTAGGGTGGCACCTATCAATAAAAGCTCGCAAGCTCTGGGACTGCTAGCACTTGGCACATCGATGGCGATGATACTTGGCTTGCCACTTGGCAGGATTTTAGGCGATAGCTTGGGCTGGCGTGTCACATTTGGGCTCATAGGAATTTTTGCTGTGGGCGTTGGTGCTTGGCTATATAAAATTTTGCCACTTTTGCCTAGTAAAAACTCAGGCTCGCTAAAGAGTTTGCCTGAGCTTGCTAGAAATGGCTTTTTGATGGTGATATTTTTGCTAACTGCTATCGTTATCAGCGCGCATTTTAGCACTTATAGCTACATCGAGCCATTTGCTAAAGATATAAGCGGCTTTGATGGTAAATTTATAACTATATTTTTGCTTTTATTTGGCGTCGCTGGTATCGTAGCAAGCGTGCTTTTCTCTAAATTTTATAAGCTCATACCAACTGCCTTTACAGCTATCTCAATAGCGATCATTTTAGCCTGCTTGCTGGCGCTAAATTTGATCGCTACAAATGAGACTTTTATGCTAGTTCTTGCCTTTATCTGGGGTCTTGGCATAGCTGGGATAAATATGAGCTTTCAGATAAAGGTGCTAAATTTAGCCTCAAATGCCACGGACGCTGCGATGGCGATATATTCAGCCATTTATAACATCGGCATAGGAGCAGGCGCGCTAATAGGTCATCAAACGATAGTTCATCTTGGCGAGCAAAATATCGGCAACGTTGGTAGCTTTTTTGCAGTGGCTGGGCTTGTCATCTTTCTAGTTGCAGCAGTTAAATTTAAAAAGGCTGAGTAAATTTAGCCTTTTTAAACAACCAAAAACGTTACAAATTTCTACAAATAAGTGATAATAAATATCATAACTAAGAATAATTTTAGCTAACCTTTTTTATAATCGTTATCAGAAAAACAAATAAAAATTAGGAGCTTGTTATGTCAGTTTTAGTTATCGGAGCAGATGAGATAACGCCTATTAAGGCGGTTTTGCATGATTTGGGGGCTGAGAAGATAGAGCACTGGGACGCTAGAAATGAAAACCGCGTAAATCGTAAGCCGATCCCACAAGACACCGAGTGCGTGGTGATGCTCACTAGCTTTTTAAACCACAACACGATGAAGACCATTAAAACTCAAGCAAAAAAGAGAAATATCCCTATCGTTTGTGCTAAAAGAAGCGTTAGTTGCGTATTTTGCGAGTATTGTAAGGTCTTTGGCTTAGATAAGGAATTTGGATGCAAAGAATAATCGATGAAGTTCGGGTTTTTATCAGATATTGGCGAAATAACTCCAAGTATTTTTGCAAAGCTTGATAAGCTTTCACGTGCGAAAATTTTCATCGCACTTTATAATGTTGGCGTTGAAAGCGAGCTAAAGATCCCGCTTTCTTACGCTAAATTTCTAAATTTCAAAGATATTTTTGATGCTAGGATAAATTTCTTACTTCGCGAGAAGTATCTAAGCTTTAAACCCGCTAGCCGCTTTTGCCTGCCCTCAAACATCATCATAAATAGCTACTTAAAAGATGATCTCTCAAAGATCAAATTTATAGCTAAAGAGCCAAAAATGGCCGCTGCAAAGATGATAAAAATGCTTTATGCAAGCGGTAAATTTGAGCTTTGTATCGACGCAGCGCAGATGTTTAGTCAATTTGTTTATGATAAAATACGCCTCCGCCATCAGGACAAAGAGGTCGTGCTAAATGGCGGCGTCATCTCGGTCAAAAAAGATGGCAAAAATTTGCTCAGCGTCATGCCAAGCTTTAAAAAAGTGAGCTTTGATGATATGAGAAATTTAAACGACGATATAGATAGGGCCGTTTGCGCGCTTGGTAGTGAGTGCGAGATGGTTTATATCGTCTGCCCTAGAAATGAGGAATTTAGGCGGCACGTTGAGGTTAGGCACTGCTTTGCAAGAGGGTGCATAAAGCTCGTGCCTTATACGATTATTAGTAAAATTTTTTAAAAAGGATAAAAATGATAGGTATAGTTTTTGGAAGCAGCATGGGAAATACCGAAGATGCAGCAAAACTTATAAGCGAAGGTCTAGGCCTTAAAAACGAGCTTTTAAACGTCTCTGACGTGGATGCGGCAAAGATAAATAGCTTTGATAAGCTCATCCTTGGCACATCGACCTGGGGCAGCGGCGACCTGCAAGATGACTGGGACGCGTTTGACTTTAAAGCGTTAAATTTAAACGGCAAAACGGTCGCTGTTTTTGGCATGGGTGATAGCGAGAGCTACTCAGATGAGTACTGTAACGGCATGGCAAAGCTTTACGATGAGGTCGTAAAAGCTGGCGCAAAGGTAGTGGGCGAGGTTAGCACTGATGGCTATACATTTGATGGCTCTGATGCCGTAAGAAATGGTAAATTTGTAGGCCTAGCGCTTGACGCTGATAACGAAAGCGACAAGACAGAGGGTAGAATTTCAGCTTGGATAGAGCAGATAAAACCACACTTTATTTAATCTAAATTTAGCTAGATCTTCTAGCTAAATTCTCTCTTTAAATTTAACAAAACAAATTTATAAAAAAGGGGTGGCTCACCCCTGTAAAAGTGAGACCGCTAGAGCTTTAACGCCCTTAAAATCAACCTTGCCGCTTGCAAGCGTTGGTATATCATCAACGATGAATATATAGCTTGGCATCATGATAGGAGCAAGGCTACTCTCTTTTAAAATTTGCTCTAAATTTTCAGGCTCTGTGCCACTTTTTACTAAAAGCGCGATCGCTTCGCCCTTTTACATAGCAACCCCTGCGTAGTTTGCTACAAAATTTAAACTTTGCTGTGAGCTATTTTAAATTTACTTTGCCAGTGTGGTCAAATTTGGCATATATCACCACAGAGATAACGATGGTCGCACCATAAATCATACGAGTATAAAATGCATCAAAGCCCATAGCTACGATGCCACTTTCCATTATGCCAATGATTATTGAGCCTATAAGCGTGCCATAGACGCTTCCGCTGCCACCATTTACGCCAGTACCACCCAAAAATATCGCCGCAAAGACAAGGAGCATATATCCATCCCCCTGTGTCGGCCACCAGTTGATAAACTCTAGGCTCAAGATAACGCCAGCTAGCGCGCTCATCACGCCTGTGTTGATAAATAGTAGGTACTTTGCCTTGGCTACGTCCACACCTAGCATTTTGGCGGCCTTTTGGTTGTCGCCAGTAAAGAGTATGCCATCGCCAAATTTATGTCTAAAGATCACTATATAGGTTAAAAATGTGATCACTACGGCTATGATAGACTGAGCTGGGATGCCAAATGCTCGCCCTATCAAAAGCTCTTTTATCGCTCCATCGGCTGTGGCTAAAGAGACAGCTAGTCCGCCGCTAGCCACAGTAGCTAGTCCCCTCCAGAAAAACTGCGTGCCGATGGTAGCTATGATAGATGGGATGCGTGCGTTTACGACTAAAAAGGCATTTAAAGCACCGCAAGCAGCGCCCACGGCCAAGCTTACCACCAGTGAAAGAGCTAGGCTAGAGCTAAATTTAAAGATATAGGCAAAAACAAAGCCGCTTATCGCCATAACCGATGGGAAGCTCATATCAAATTCGCCAGCAATTATGAGCGGTAAGAGCCCAAGCGCCAAAATGGCGATGATCGGTACGCTAACAAGGTAGCTAAAGTATATATTTTTTGATAAAAATACATCTGGAGCAAATGCTGCAAAGACGCCTAAAATAGCAAATAAAATGAGTGTGATGACTAAATTCTTACTCATAAAAGGCCTTATATAGCTCATCTATGCTAGAAATTTCGCTTCTTGGCAGCTCTTTGTGTCCCTTGCCGCCACGCAAAAAGAAAAATCTATCCGCTAGATTAAAGGCTTGATTGAGGTCGTGAGTGATGATGATCGTGCTTAAATTTTGCTCTTTTAGCAACTTTAGATAGTCCATAAAACGCTTGCTCTGATCTACTCCAAGCGCTGTTGTTGGCTCATCTAGTATCAAAATTTTAGAGCGAAAATATATCGCCCTAGCGATCGCAAGTCCTTGTTTCTCGCCACCGCTTAAATTTTTAGCCTTGCTCGTCGCATCTAGCCCAGCACCACCAAATCCTAAAA
>NZ_CALACG010000047.1 GCF_937890585.1 uncultured Campylobacter sp. | reverse complement strand
GTCGGCAGCGTCAGATGTGTATAAGAGACAGCCTAAGGACATTTTGCTACCTGATTTCATTGATCCAAACCTATGGCAAAAATATCTAGCCTACAAGAAAGAGCGACGAGAAAAACTAAGCACTGAGGGTATCGAGATGAAATTTAGCGAGTGGGCTAAGTGGGTAAACGAGGGTATAGACGTCAATGCCTGCATACGAGAAGCAATGCGTAACGAGTGGCAAGGGGTCTTTAAGCCAAAGCCTAGTTACAGCGCAAAGGTGGCTAGTGGCGCGCAAGGCGTAAGCGATGATAACCCTCACGGACTAAAACAAGGCACGTTAAACACAATGGCGGCGTTTAGGGAGCTAGCTAGAGAAATGAGAAAAAACGGAAAAAGTGACTTAGTGGGAGATTTTCAATGACGATACAAGAATTTTACGGTGTATTTATGCCGACAGTGGAGTATTACGGAGCGAATTTAAGCAAAGCCGTGATCGCACTTTATTTTGAGGACTTAATGGACTACGAGGCAAACGAATTAGCTGCGGCGCTAAAACTAGTTAGGCAAACGCGAAAATATCCTACGATGCCTACGTCTGCGGAAATTTTAGAAGCGCTTAACGGAGATGAGGGCGACAAAGCGCAAAAAGCTTTAGATGAGCTGGTTTATGCGATAGGGCGCTACGGACCTTATTGTAGCGTGTGCTTTAAAGACGGAGCGATAATGTCAGTAGTGCGTGCTAGGGGTGGCTGGGTAAAGGTTTGCAACCTAGAAGGGCAAGACTGGGAGAATTTTAAAAAGTGGGACTTCGCCAAGCTTTATAAGATTTACGCGAAAACCCCGCAGATTTGTCCTGATTATCTAATCGGCGAGAGCGAGGCAAATAACAGCTTTAACGGCGTAGGTGGGAACGAGCCAGTATATTTTATCGGTGGAGCCAATGACGGCAAGTTTATGGGCGTGGCTAAATTTAAAGCTCTAACTGAGCAAAAATCGCCTATTAAGGCGATATTAACGGGCGTGGTAAAAAGGATTGGGGCGTGAGATGAAAGTTTTAAACCTTTTTGCAGGGCTTGGTGGTAACCGCAAGTATTGGGACGAAGCAGCAAGAGAAAAAGGCATAAGCATAGAGGTAACAGCCGTTGAGTTTGATCCTGAAATAGCAAAGGCTTATACAAAGCGTTATCCAAACGACAACGTGATAATTGGCGACGCTTGGGATTATGCTGC
>NZ_CALACG010000046.1 GCF_937890585.1 uncultured Campylobacter sp. | reverse complement strand
GCCCCTACAATATTAAAATTTGACTTACATCTTAGTTATTTATGAATTTTAATTTTTTAATGATAGAGATTAATGACAAATTTTGGATTTTTTCCTTATAATAAAGCCATTTTTAAGATAATTTTAAGGCGGAAATATGTCAAAAATAATGAAAACTATGGACGGAAACGAGGCCGCAGCTTACGCGTCATACGCATTTACCGAAGTAGCTGGAATTTACCCTATCACTCCTAGCTCGCCTATGGCTGACTACACTGACCTTTGGGCAGCGCAGGGCAAGAAAAATTTATTTGGTATGCCAGTAAAAGTAGTCGAAATGCAAAGCGAAGGCGGCGCAGCTGGCACGGTGCATGGTTCGCTACAAGTTGGTGCGCTAACTACGACCTACACAGCTTCTCAAGGCCTACTTTTAAAAATTCCAAATATGTATAAAATAGCAGGCCAGCTCCTCCCTGGCGTCATCCACGTCTCAGCTCGCTCTCTAGCAGCGCAGGCACTTTCAATATTTGGCGATCACCAAGACATCTATGCCTGTCGTCAAACTGGCTTTGCGATGCTAGCAAGTGGCTCGGTGCAAGAGGTGATGGATATCGCTGGCGTAGCGCATTTAGCAGCGATTAAGGGCAGAGTGCCATTTTTACACTTCTTTGACGGCTTTAGAACGAGCCATGAAATTCAAAAGGTCGAAGTGCTTGACTACGCACACTTTGATAGACTCCTTGACCGCGAAGCGTTGCAGAAATTTAGAAACAATGCGCTAAGCCCAGAGAGCCCAAAAACTCGTGGCACAGCGCAAAATGACGATATATATTTTCAAACACGAGAGCTAAGCAACCGCTTCTATGACGCAGTGCCAGACATCGTAGCAAACTACCTAGCCGAAATTTCAAAGATCACTGGCCGTGACTACAAGCCGTTTAACTACTACGGCGACCCAGAAGCGACACGTGTCATCGTAGCTATGGGCTCAGTGACGCAAACTCTTGAAGAGGTCGTGGACTATCTAAACGCAAAAGGCGAAAAGGTGGGCATCATCAAGGTGCATTTATACCGCCCATTTAGCACAAAATATCTCTTTGACGTGATGCCAAAGAGCGTAAAAAAAATAGCCGTCCTTGACCGTACAAAAGAGCCTGGCAGTCTTGGTGAGCCGCTATATCTTGACATAAAAGCTGCATTTTACGGCCAAAAGGACGCTCCAGTGATCGTTGGCGGCAGATACGGCCTAAGCTCAAAGGACGTCGATCCTGCGCAAATGCTAGCTGTATTTGAAAATTTAAACCAAAGCGAGCCAAGAGATGGCTTTACGGTGGGTATCGTCGATGACGTGACTTTTACGTCGCTGCCAACTGGAGAGAAAATTTCACTAAGCGATGAGAGCGTTAAAGAGTGCTTATTTTACGGTCTTGGCGCTGATGGCACCGTGGGCGCAAACAAAAACTCGATAAAGATCATCGGCGATAAGACCGACCTTTACGCGCAGGCATATTTTGCCTACGATAGTAAAAAATCGGGCGGCTACACACGCTCGCACCTTCGCTTTGGCAAAAAGCCGATCCGCTCGACCTATCTCGTCTCAAATCCGCACTTTGTAGCCTGCTCAGTCGCTGCATATCTTGAAATTTACGACGTTATTGACGGCATCAGAGAAAACGGCACATTTTTGCTAAACTCTATATGGGACGCAGAGCAGACCATAGCGAAGCTACCAAATAAAGTTAAGAAAATTTTAGCTAGCAAAAATATAAATTTCTACATCATAAACGCAACCAAACTAGCGCACGATATCGGCCTCAAAAACCGCACAAATACCATAATGCAGTCGGCATTTTTCAAGCTTGCTGACATCATACCATTTGAAGATGCGCAAAAATATATGAAAGAGTACGCACACAAAGCCTACGCTAAAAAGGGCGAGGCGATCGTGCAGATGAACTACAACGCTATCGACGTTGGCGCAAACGGGCTCATAAAAGTGCCAGTCGATCCTGCGTGGGCAAATTTAGCAGATGAAGCTCAAAAAGAGGAGAAATACATCGGCAACAGCTTCATCGAAAACGTCGTAAAACCGATAAACGCAGCTAGAGGCGATAGCCTACCAGTCTCAGCCTTCATAGGCTACGAGGACGGACACTTTGAAGCTGGCACGACGGCTTACGAGAAGCGCGGCGTTGGCGTCATGGTGCCAAAATGGATCGAGCAAAACTGCATCCAGTGCAACCAGTGCGCATTTGTCTGCCCGCACGCTGTAATAAGGCCATTTTTGATAGACGAAAACGAGCTTAGCGCAGCTCCACAAAGCGTGCAAGATCACGTCCTAGAGGCAAAAGGCAAAGAGGTTAAAGGACTAAAATATAAAATCCAAGTAAGCCCACTAGACTGCACCGGCTGCGAGCTGTGCGCGCAAAACTGCCCAAGCAAGGAAAAATCGCTCGTCATGGTACCGCTAGCCGAGGAGATGGAGAAAAACGAGCAAGAAAACGCGGATTATCTATTTAAAAAGGTTACGTATAAAGACGACCTGATGAGCAAAGAAAGCGTCAAGGGCGTTGGCTTTGCGCAGCCGCTATTTGAGTTTCACGGTGCCTGCCCTGGTTGCGGCGAAACGCCTTATATAGGGCTTGTTACGAGACTCTTTGGCGAGCGCATGATCGTGGCAAATGCAACTGGTTGTAGCTCGATATATGGCGGCTCTGCACCATCTACTCCGTACACTACAAATGACGAAGGCAAGGGCGTTGCGTGGGCAAATTCGCTATTTGAAGACAATGCTGAGTTTGGCATGGGTATGAACGTGGCGATAGAGACCATGCGCCACCGCATCGAAGACATAATGAGAAACAACATAGACAGCGTGCCAAACGCACTTTCAGCGCTTTATAACGACTGGATAAATTTCAAAAATGATGGCGTTAAAACGCAAGAGATCACGAAAAATTTATTGCCTATTTTAGAGCAAAATTTAAGCGCACCGGGCGTTAAAGAAATTTTAGAGCTTAAGAAATTTCTCGTCAAAAAGTCACAATGGATCATCGGTGGCGACGGCTGGGCGTATGACATCGGTTTTGGCGGACTTGACCATGTGCTAGCAAGCGGTGAGAACGTAAATGTGCTAGTGCTTGACACCGAAGTTTATTCAAACACTGGCGGCCAAAGCTCAAAATCAAGCCGCGCAGGCTCGATAGCGCAGTTTACGGCTAGCGGCAAACCAGCCCAGAAAAAGGACCTTGGCTACATCGCGATGACCTATGGCAACATATTTGTCGCGCAGATCAACTCAAACGCAAGCCAAGCAAACGTGATAAAAGCGATCGCAGCGGCTGAAGCATATGACGGCCCAAGCCTCATCATCGCCTACTCTCCGTGCATTGCCCACGGCATCAAAGGCGGCTTGTCTCAGTCAGGCGGCCAAGGCGAGCTAGCGACCAAGTGCGGATACTGGCCGACATATCTATACGATCCGCGCCTTTTAAAAGAGGGGCAAAATCCGCTTAAAATCACCTCAAAAGAGCCAGACTGGTCGCTTTATGAAGAGTTTTTGCTAAACGAAGTTCGCTACAACTCGCTTAAAAAGACCAACCCTGAGCATGCAGATGAGCTACTAGCTAAAAACAAGGCCGACGCGCAAAGGCGCTACCGCCAGCTAAAACGCCTAAGCTTGGCTGATTTTAGCGACGAAATAGAAAGTGCCGTAGCTACGCAAAGCGCCGAGTAAATTTAAATTTCTCTTGTCAAATTTAAACGGCAAGAGAAAATTTCATTAAATTTAAAAGGCAAAATATGAGCCAAACGCATCCTTTTAAACCAATCTTTGATAAAAACTCTAAAATTTTGATCCTTGGCTCTTTCCCTTCTGTCATCTCTCGTAAATTTGGCTTTTACTATACAAATGCGCAAAACCGCTTTTGGCGGGTGTTAGATGGGATCTTAAACGCTCGGCTGCCAGAAAGTACAGATGAAAAGATAAAATTTCTACTTTCCCATCACATCGCAATATATGACGCTGCGATATCATGCGAGATAAAGGGCTCAAACGACGCAAAAATGAGCAAGATCGTACCTGTAAATTTAAATCCGATATTTAAAGAGGCAAATATCACACAAGTCTACGCAAACGGTGGCAAAGCTTATGAAATTTGCAAAAAATACTTAGAGGGCGAGATCATAAAAGCAACAAAAAATGAAGTGATAAAACTACCATCAACCAGCCCTGCAAATGCTAAATTTAACCTTGAAAAGCTCGCAAATCAGTGGTCGATGGTAGTTAGGGAGTTAGAGTAGATCAGAAACTTGAAACAACTTCGTCTTTGATCTCTATGCTTATGGTACCATCAAGGCTTGCATATTTCGTGTAGCCTCCAGCACTTACAGCTGAGTGCTCATCAAAGCCATCAAGCTCAAGCCTATCGCTACTATCGCCATATATTTTTAATACTGTCTTTCCAGTATCACGCAAAATGTCTTTAATATTGGCAGCACTTAGTCTCAAATTTGCACTCTCGCTATCCACTATACTACCATCGCTTTGCACATCACCACCAAGAGATAGTTTTTCGAAATTTTTAACCTTTGAAAAGTCGACATTATTTTCTCGAACTATCAACGTATCTTCACCGCTTCCACCATCGATAGAGACATTATTTAAAACTGCACCTTTTTCCACATTTACGATATCGTTGCCAGTTGCACCCCATTCATTTTTGTAATCATCACCATAAATTTGCGTATCGTTTAACGTAGCACCACTTTTTATATTAAACGTATCATTGCCATCCATGCCACATATCATAGAGTTATTTAAAGTGGCACCATTTTTTATATTAAACGTATCATTGCCGATATAGCCACTCCATTCTCCATAAATTTTAGAGTAGTTCACAACCGAGTCGCTTTCAAAATTTACAGTATCATCACCATCTCCTCCAGAGATAACTTCAGATAAATACCCTACCCTAGCATCGTTAAATTTACCATCGATCGTGCCTCTTATATTGAAAATGTCATTACCTCTACCACCATCAATAGCAAAAGAGTCACCGCCATACCCATTTTGATCCACAGTGATATTTTCTATATTAAAAGTATCTGTATCTAGTCCGCCATAAAGTCTTACGCCATTTTTTAATGTCGAATTCTTTATGTTGAAAGTATCTTTATCTATTGGGCTTATACTCTCAAGACCATCTGTGCTTATGATGCCACCAGTAATAGTCGCATCATTTATATTAATCGTGTCATCACCTAGTTGTGTTTCTATCATAACTTCGTCGATTGTTGCACCACTATCTATATTTATAGTATCTTTTCCGTTTCCTGTAATAATCGTGTTATAAAGAGTATCAGATTTTAAGATACTAGTATGGATATTTATAAGATCATCTCCTTTGCCACTTCTAATGTCTATACCTTTTACTACCGATGTTTTATCTATGTTTAACTCAAGCTTAGTATTAGCGGCGGCTATTGACGCATCTGCCAACTCTGAATTTTTAATATTTATAACTTCAGTATTATCAAGTGAGCCATCACCTACATTTATAGCACTATTAAAAAGTTTTGAATTTTCTATATCAACGCTATCAATACCATCTCCTGTGCTTATTGTTGAATTGTTTTTTAGCTCAGAATCTTTTATCAAAACCTCATCATTTTGACCTGCCCTTATTGTCGTATTATCTAAACCTGCGCCTTCAAGTATTAGTTTATTATCACCATAATAACTCTCTTTTATATACGAATTTACAGCTTTTGAAGTCATCTTTATTGTATCGTCACCACTGCCTGTGTCTAAATTTACACCATCTATATCTTGATCTATTAAGATGTTATTATCATTATCTATTATCGCACCAATTGCATTTACGGTTGGAATTTCATCATTATCACTAGTAACACTCAATGTTAAATTTCTTTTGTAGTCTCCAAAATTATTAATGCCAGGCGCTATACCTGCTCCCAAATCTTTAATCATTTCACCTTCGTTTTGATATCCTGGTGTTTGTCCATAATCATCTGCAATATAATATCTAACCTTTAAATTTGCGATATCATTTGGGTCATTTAGGAATATTTGATTATTACCGAGTGATATCCAATTATTTCCACCATCAATAGAATATTGGCTCATAGATTTATAATAATCTTTTCCATCTATGCCGCTAAAATTTAAGCTCAAAGTAGTTGGCAAGACATTTAATGCCTTATTTAATGAAAAATCAAAAGTTAGATATCTGCTATATCCAGTAGATACATCATAGATTCCATCTTCGCTCATATCTTGTTGAGCTACTATACTTAAAGTTGGTTTAGATATAAGTTGTGTAAAACCTGTATCTGATATATTGTCAGCATATCCATCAACTGAGCCAACTGGAGATTCAAAATTTCTGCCAGAGCCATTTAAATTTCTAAAATTTTCATTGATATTTGAGTAATGTCCGCCCTCAGCAAAGCTAGCAGCACCAAGGCTCACCCCATCGCCACTAGCATTTCCGCCAGCATTGCCACCAGCTGCGGTCTCTTCGAGTGCGTTTAGGTCTTTACCGCTTAGGATCGCCTTTTGTAAGTCATCTATACTGGCTGTGGTTTTGCTACCTATGTTTTCACCACCCAGAATCTCTTGGTCTAAATTTAAGCTATCCTTGCCTATCAATGTCACCTCTTTGCCATTAGTAGTAGCGATCGTCACCTTAGAGTTAGCCCCATCAGTCACTATCTTTTCGCCACCATAAACTATGTCGCCTACGTGAAGCTCTCTTACCTCACCCAAACCATTTATGGCTTTTGCACCTTCACCATCTATGCTTTTTACTACTGCAATTTTGTTTGACATGATGTTTTCCCCTTTACTATTTTTGTCACATTGTTACATTT
>NZ_CALACG010000045.1 GCF_937890585.1 uncultured Campylobacter sp. | reverse complement strand
AGAAAAGGTTATCTATTAACATCCGAAGTATTAAAGTCCGGTATTTCTAAACCTACTCTGGCAAAGTTTGTCCAGAATAAGAAGATGGAGCGTGTCGGACATGGTATTTTTGTGTCTGAGGATACTTGGTATGATGAACTTTATATTTTAGGAATTCAAAATAGCAGAATTATATATTCCCATGAAACGGCATTGCAGTTACATGGTTTAATGGAGCATGAATCTAATACGGTGAACGTTACCGTTCCTACAGGATATAATGCTACACATTTGCGAAAACGAGGTTTAAACGTGCATCAGGCAAAAGCGGAGCTGTATGAGATGGGGCTTAGTTACAAAGAGACAAACTATGGCAACATGGTTCAGCTTTATGATAAGGAAAGAACAATCTGCGATATTATAAAGAACAAGGAAAATATGGATATTCAGATTTTTCAACATGCGTTAAAGGAGTACATGCAAAGTCAAGGGAAGAATCTTCATCAGTTGATGTTTTATGCAAGAAAAATGAAGCTGGAATCCGTAGTACGGAACTATACAGAGGTTATGCTATGATTTATACATCTATGCAATTAAAAGCCAAAATAAGGAATATGTCCGGTGGAGATAGCAGAAAGGCTCTTACACTTATCAGAAATTATCTAATGGAATGCTTTTTAGAACGTGTTTCTAAATCAAAGTATAGAGATAAATTCATTTTAAAAAGGAGAGTAAATGCAAAAGTTATTTTGTGTCGCAAGTGCTGCACTGCTTGGGCTATCTTTAACTGCTGCTTGTGCCGCTAGTAGTGACCTTGAAAAAGTCATGAAAGAGCGCGGGCTAAGCGAAAAAGATGTCCTTGCAGCTGCTAAGACTTACCAGCCAAGCGGTAAAAAAGATGATTTCATCGTCTTTTCATCTGGCGGGCAGAGTGGTCAAGTGCTAGTTTATGGCGTTCCGTCGATGAGAATTTACAAATACATCGGCGTTTTCACCCCAGAGCCTTGGCAAGGATATGGCTATGACGAAGAGTCAAAAGCTGTCTTAAAACAAGGTGCTATCAGGGGCAAAGATATAACTTGGGGCGATACGCACCACCCAAATTTCACTGAGAAAAATGGTGAGTATGTTGGTGATTATCTATTTATCAACGACAAAGCAAACCCAAGGATCGCTGTTATAAATTTAAAAGACTTTGAGACAACTCAAATGGTCGTAAACCCTATCATGAAGAGCGAACACGGCGGTAGCTTCATCACTCCAAACAGCGAGTATGTCATCGAAGCTAGCCAGTACGCAGCTCCACTTGATAACAACTACCACTCTATGGACGACTACGAGGCGGTTTATAGAGGTGCTATAACATTTTGGAAATTTGACTATCCAAAAGGCAAGATCGACGAGAAAGAGTCATTTTCACTTGAGCTTCCTCCATACTGGCAAGACCTAAGCGACGCTGGTAAAGGCGAGAGCTACGGCTGGGGCTTTACAAACTCGATAAATAGCGAGATGTATACAGGTGGTATCGAAAAAGGCCTTCCTCCATTTGAGGCAGGTGCAAGTAGAAATGACACCGACTTCTTACATGTTTATAACTGGCAAATTTTAGAAAAACTTGTCCAAGACAAGAAAAACTACAAAGTTATAAATGGACACAAGGTAGTTACGATAGATGCTGCTGTAAAAGCTGGCGCGCTATTTTTGATCCCAGAGTCAAAGAGCCCACACGGTTGTGACGTAACACCAGACGGCAGATACATCATCGTTGGTGGTAAGCTTGATACTCACGCATCAGTTTATGACTTTAAAAAGATCAAAGAGCTAATCGACAAAAAAGAGTACGCTGGCACTGACCCATACGGCATACCTATCTTAGATAGAGCAAAGACAATGCACGGGCAAGTCGAACTTGGCCTTGGACCACTGCATACTACATTTGACTCACAAGATGGAGTAGTCTATACTTCACTTTACGTTGATAGCCAAATCGTAAAATGGGACTACAAAAATTTAAAAGTGCTTGATAAAGTAAATGTTCATTACAACATCGGTCACCTTGACACAATGGAGGGCAAATCAGCAAAACCAGTTGGCAAATACGCAATCGCACTTGATAAACTTTCAATCGATCGCTTCAACCCAGTTGGCCCACTCCATCCACAAAACCACCAGTTAATAGATATCAATGGTCCAAAAATGGAGCTAATCTACGATATGCCAATCCCACTTGGTGAGCCACACGACGTTGTTTCAATAGCTGCTAGCAAGCTAACTCCAGCGCTTACTTACAACATGGGTACAAACTCAAGAACAGGCGAGGCAAGCCCATTTGCAACACTAGCTGGTCAAGAAAGAGTTGAGAGAAACGGCAAAAACGTAACTGTCTATGCAACAATGATCAGAAGTCACATCAACCCAGAGCACATCGAGGTAAATAAAGGCGATAATGTAACAATTCACCTAACAAACCTAGAGCGCGCGCAAGATGAGACTCACGGCTTTGGCATCGACCTTTACAACATCCACGCTTCACTTGAGCCTGGCAAAACTGCTTCAGTAAATTTCGTAGCTGATATGGAAGGCGTCTTCCCATACTACTGCACCGAGTTTTGTTCAGCACTTCACCTTGAGATGATGGGCTATTTGCTTGTTAAAGATCCAAATAAAAAATATGAATCTGCAAAGACAAATAAGCTAAAAACTCTAAGTCCAGAAGCTCTAAAAGCTGAGTACGACAAAGTAATCGCAACTAACAAAGCCACTGATGATGTTATCCAAGAGGTTGTTAAATACCTAAAAGAGAAACATTATGAGAAATATCCAAAAGTAAAAGCTTTGGTTGATGACGCACTTGATCAGTATGGCCACATCAAAGAGGTAAAAGCTAAAGCTGACGAAGCTTACAAAAAAGGCGACGTAAATGGCGCTATCCTTTGGGAGTATCAAGTATGGCAATACATGGTAAAAACTGCTGACGTTGGTCTAAGAGCTAAAAACAACCTAGCTAAAGAGATCGCAACTCCGATGAGCCCAGCTGCTGCAAAAGGTGAAGAGGCTTATCTAAAAGGCGGATGTAATGGTTGCCACGTTATCGGTCAAGTAAGCTCAGGTCCAGACCTAACTGGCGTCTTACTAAGACATGAAAACGGCGAAAAATGGGTAGCAGAATTTATCAAAGATCCTGCTAAATTCTATAACGAAGACTACGTAAAAGCGATGATTGACTACTTCAATCTAAGAATGCCAAATCAGCATATGACTGATGAGGAGATCAAAAACATCATCGAATATCTAAAATGGATAGATGAAAACGCAGGTATGTAGTTTTAAGGGGCATTTTTGCCCCTTTTAAATTTTAAAATTTAACTTTTGCTAGGCTAAATTTTAAAATTTAAAGGAGAGATTATGAGTAAATATAAAATTTATACCATTGTTGCACTTATCATCATGAGCGTTTGTTTTACTCTACCAGTTCTTGGCTGGCATGGAGCTAAAGAGCGTATAGCTAACGGCGACGAGCTACCATCTTATAGCTACACTATCTACGATCTTTATAGCTCATTTCAGTATAAAAACCACCTTTTGCCAAAAGAGGTGGCGAGCGATCTTCATAAGATGATCGAGCAAAAAGCAGAGATCGGCACGCCATCTCTTCCTATCTGGTATGTATCTCTTGAAGCGCCAAACTATCCAAAGGCAGCCTTTCCAGATGGCATCCCAGTATATTTTCACGTAGATGGATATAGTGGCGACGTGCACGAGATGAACACGATAAACCACTACATCGGCATGTATCCTATGGAGCATGGTGGCAATGTCGAGCGAGCGATCGCGCCTTATTATCTACTTATCGCTACACTTTGCATGCTTGCATTTTTATACTATGACGGTAAATTTAACTCACTTTTAATGGTGCCAACCATCATCGCACCTGTGCTATTTATGAGCGCATTTGTGGGCTGGCTATACTGGTATGGACACAATATGCAAGAGTGGGGCGCCTTTAAGATCAAGCCATTTACACCAACCGTTTTGGGCGATGGTAGCGTGGCACACTTTACTACACACTCTTATCCGACCATCGGTTTTTGGGTGATGATAGTCATGAGCGTGCTTTGCATACTTGCAGTATTTTCAAAGAAAAAAGAGCTAAATGCGTAAAATTTGTAAATTTGCCCTTCTTTTTTTGCCGGTTTTTGCCATTGCAAACCTCCTTCAAGAGGCGATAAATAACGCTAGTCCTGGCGACGTGATAAAGCTAGGCGACACCGTTTATGAAGGTGGCATAACGATAAATAAGCCACTTACTATCATCGGTGAGGGCAAAAATGCCCACATAAAAGGGAGTGGCAAAGGCACGGTTGTAAAGATCATCGCCTCAAACGTAACTTTGCAAAATTTAAAGATAAGTGGCAGTGGTAGCGACCTTGGCGAGTTAGACGCTGGCATAGGCTGTGACAAGGCAAATAACGTTGTAGTCACGCAAAATGAGCTAATAGACGTGCTTTTTGGGATTGATTTTAAAGAGTGCAGTAGCTCAAAGATCACTGAAAACAAGATCACTTCAAAAGAGGGCGCTAGCCTTGGCTTTAGGGGTGATGCGGTGAGACTTTGGTATAGCCATGAAAATTTGATCGAGAACAACTACATCTATGATAGTCGTGATATGGTCGCGTGGTACGCAAGCCACAATAAATTTTTAAAAAACAAGGCAGTTGGCAGCAGATATTCGCTGCATTTTATGTATGCCAACCAAAATTTAGTCGAAAATAACGAATTTATCGGCAATACGGTCGGTATGTTTTTTATGTATTCAGCTGGCTCAACCGTTAGGTCAAATTTAGTTATGGATAGCGACGGTGCATTTGGCATTGGTATCGGGCTAAAGGACGTTTCAGACTTTACGATAGAAAAAAATACGCTCATTTACAACGCAAGGGGTGTTTTGCTCGACAACTCGCCGTTTCAACCAGGATCAACCATCAAATTTTACGAAAATAAAATTTTACACAACGTAGTTGGCGTCTATTTTCACGCTACGCAGGGCGTTAGCATCTTTGAAAACAACGACTTCATAGGCAACATGGATATCGTAGCAAACGACACTCCAGGCGATAAGATGGCATTAAATGAGTGGCGGAAAAACTACTTTGATGAGTACGAGAGCTTTGATAGAGATAAAGATGGCTACGGCGATACGCCATTTTTGCACCTATCATACGTCGATCAGCTTTGGCACTACTATCCAAATTTGCAGTTTTTCTACGGCTCAAGCGTCTTTAGCGTCTTAAATTTCTTAGCTAAGCTCGCTCCATTTTCAGAGCCAATAGAACTACTTAATGACCAAACACCAAGGATAAAGCCACTTGATAGTGCTAAATTTGAAGCGTTAAGGGCAAAACGTGGATAGAAGAAATTTTATGATAATAGGCTCGGCCGCAGCGGTGGCTGGATACGGACTAGGCAAGCTTTTGCCAGAAAGTAGCGGAGATAAACTCTATCTTAGGCCACCAGGGGCTGTTGATGACTTTGACGATCTTTGCGTCAAATGCGGCCAGTGCGTGCAAGTTTGCCCTTATCACAGCATAAATTTACTTGACATAAAAGATGGCTACTCAAGCGGTTCAGCCTACATCGACGCAAAAGAGCGAGGCTGCTACTTGTGCGATCTCTTCCCATGCGTGCTAGCCTGTCCTAGTGGGGCGCTTGACCATGCGACAAAGGTTGTGGGCGATGTCAAAATGGGCGTTGCAGTTTTAAGTGACACTGCGGCTTGTTTGAGCTTGAAAAGAGAAAATTTAAGCGAAGCTGGCGTTAAACATCTACTTGATCGCAAAGCTTATAACGACAGAGAAGAGGCGCTAAAAGATAAGATAAAAGGCAAGATCGGTCAAATTTGCGATCTTTGCGTCACGCTTTGCCCAGTTGGCGATAGCGCGATAGTGATGAGCCAGACAAATTTGCCGCTCATAAAAAATGGCTGTGTTGGTTGTGGTGTTTGTGCTGAGGTCTGCCCAGCAAAGATCATAAATATCGCCCCAAAGATGAGTTTTGATGAAATTTATAAGGAGAAAAAATGAGGTTTGTACTACCTTTAGTGGCTGCTGCTTTGCTATTTGTCGGCTGCGAAAATAGTAGCGAGAAGACAAAGGCTGCCAGCGAACAAGGCGCAAATGCGGCGACAAGCGCTAGCATAAAGGTCGAAAAAAATGAAAATAACCAAAGCATAAATAAGCAAAATGAATTTATAAAATACGACATGCACGGCGAAAAAAGTGTCAAATTTGGCCTTGAAGACAACAACGTAAGCCGCCAGATCGGAGCGCTTGCCATGGTAAAAAGCCCGCTTCAAAGTATAAATTTAAGACTTATAAAGGGCAGACTTAGCAAAGACTTCATCACAAAGTGCTCAGCCTGCCACGACGACTATGCAAATGGCATCATCGGACCATCTCTTCTAACAAAGAGCGAGGATGAAATTTATAAGATGATAAACGCTTATAAAAACAAAGAGAAGGTAAATGTGCTGATGCGTGATCTTGTTAAAAAGATGGATGAGAGTGAGATTAGAAAATTAGCCAAAGAGATAAGCGATTTTAATGCGCAGTTTAGGAGCAAACAATGAAAATCGGAAAAATCATAACGATCATTTTAGCGGTGCTGATATGCGGCATCATGGTGTTTATGCTAAGCCAAACCCCGCCTAAAAAGGAGAAGCCTGCAGCCAAAGTCGTCACGCCAAAGGTAGAGCAAAATATCTCAAAAGAGCAGCCAAAGTCTAGCGAGGAATTTGCCAGCGAAGATGAGCTAAAAAAGGTAAAAGAGCTAAGTCTAAGCGTAGCTAAGGCTCAAAATGAAGGCGTTAGCAAGCAATACCTAACCTCTTGCGCTCCGTGTCACGGCGCAAATGGCAAAGGCATAGTAGCGCCTGACATCACTCATCTAAGCAAAGAGGATCTGTTAAAAAAACTAGCTGATTATAAGGCTGGCAAGGTGCAAAACACGCTTATGAAGGGACTGCTAACAAACGTTAGTGACAGCGATCTAAACAGCCTTGCTGATGAAATTTCTAAATTTAAAAAGTAAAAATGGATAAATATAACGTTCGTGCGACCATTAGAAACGTAAGCTTTCTAAGCACGCTAATAACGACTACAAAAGATGGCAAAAAGCGCCCAAGCATACGTTTTTGGCGCATTTTTACCATTGTGTTAGTTCATCTTTTGTTTGTGCTCTCATACAGGGTCGATGTGCAAATTTTAGAGGGCGACATCAGCGCCTCAAGGATACTTGGCTTTCACCTAGCAGATATTTTTATGAGCTTGCAAGTTTTTTTGGCAACACATGAAATTCATGTAAATTTGCTCATTGGCTCGCTTAGTATCTTAGCCTTTTACATCATTTTTGGTGGCAGGGGCTTTTGCTCGTGGGTTTGCCCATACTCACTTATAAGCGAGATAGCTGAGAAAATACATGAAAATTTACGTGCCAAAAAGATAGTAAAACCGCGAGTTTTTGACACAAAGTGGCGATACATATTTACTATTTTGTTTTTGGCTCTTAGCTTTGCTAGCTCGAGCCTAGTCTTTGAAATTTTTAACGTCGTTGGGATATTTTCAAGATTTATCATCTATGGCTACTTTCACGCTATCTGGCTAGTCGTAGCCATGCTTGTGGTTGAAATTTTCTTCTCGCGCAGGGCATGGTGCAGGTATGTCTGCCCTGTTGGAGCGACCTATTCGCTACTAGCAAAGCCAAATGCGATAAAGGTCAGCTGGGATAAAGAAAAGTGCGACCACTGCTTAGTTTGCACCGATGTTTGTCTAGTGCCACACGTGCTTTTCATGACAAAAAAAGGGGCAAAAACTGATGATAGTAAAAAGCTCTTTAGGATAGCTGGGGCTGACTGCACGCTTTGTGGCAGGTGTATCGACGTGTGCCACCAAGATGCGCTTAAATTTGACAACGGCTTTAAGAAACTCATATAAGGAAATTTTTTGATAGATATAAAAGAAGTAACGAAAATTTTTGGCTCGCAAAAGATACTTGATAGCGTCAGTCTAAATGTAAAAGCTGGCGAAAAGATAGCGATACTTGGGCAAAATGGAGCTGGCAAAAGCTCGCTCATGCGTATCATCTTGGGTGAGTTTGTGCCAAATAGCGGAAGTGTCGCGATAAATGGCGTAAATACCCTAAAAGATAGAAAAGAGGCGCTAAAGTTTATCTCATTTGTGCCACAAACTCCGCCACCACTTAAATTTAGCCTGCGTGAGCTTTGCGAGTTTGTCTGCAAAAGCTCAAATGTCAAATTTGAAGAGATCGAGAAATTTAGCAAGCTTTTAGAGCTTGACCTGCATGCAAATTTAAACAAGTCGTTTTACAAACTCTCTGGCGGTATGAAGCAAAAGATGCTAATAGCCATCGCATTTGCCAAAGATAGTGAAATTTTGATGTTTGACGAGCCAACGGCAAATTTAGATGTAAAAGCAAGGGAGTCTTTTAAAAATTTACTTGATAATTTCACGCAAAAAAAGACGCTAGTTTTCATCTCGCACCGCATAGATGAGATCGCTCATTTGCTTGATAGATGCGTCTATATGGACCTTGGCAAGATCATCAAAGAAGAAAATTTAAGGAGCAAGAGTGAATAACCTTTTTTTAATAGCAAAACTTGACGTCAAAGAGTCGTTTCGCTCAAGGTGGTTTGCGATCTATGCGCTTCTTTTTTCTGCTTTGATGATAGGATTTTTATTTAGCGGAGTGACCGACTCGCGCGTGCTTGGCTTTTCTGGGCTAACAAGGGCGCTACTTTTGTTTATACAAATTTGCGTCATTATTGTGCCGATATTTATCCTCATTTCAACCGTTAGAAGTATAAATCAAGACAGGGATACAAACCTGCTTGAATACGTACTAAGCTTCCCGCTAAGCCTTAAAGAGTACTACTTTGGCAAGGCGCTTGGGCGGACATTTGTCGTTTTTGTGCCGCTTTTGTTCTCGCTTTTGCTTTGCGTGGTGGTTGGCTTTATAAAGGGCGTATCGATACCTTGGGGCGTGCTGGTGCTCTACTTTGGCCTGCTTTTTAGCCTAAGTATCGTCTTTTTGTCGCTTGGCTTTTTCATCTCAAGCCTTATCAAAAACCAAGAAACAGGCCAAGGCGTGGCGTTTTTGCTTTGGCTTATCATGCTAGCTTTTATCGACCTAGCGCTTATTGGGCTACTTATGCGAAGCTCTGTCGATGAGTACGTCATCTACTCTATCGCTATGTTAAATCCGATAGAACTTTTTAGGATAGCCGCACTTAGCCTTTTTGATCCAAATTTAGCAGTCATAGGCACTGCGTCCTACTTTATCTTAGGCACATTTTCAAAAGCGACCTTCGTAGCTTATGCGATCATCTATCCTTTGGTGCTTGGCGTGATCTTACTAGTTTGCGGCTATTTGGGCTTTAGCAAGAGAGATCTTGTTTGATTGTTTTTTGTTAAATAAGAGTTGGCTTTAAATTTAGACGAGGCTTGTATTATTCCACTTGTCCAACAAGAAACCTCCTTTTTGTAATGACCCCCTTTCCCCCAAAGGGGGTTTATCTCTCTCAAGGAAATTTATGAAAAAATCTATTTTATTTTTAGCCTTTGCCGTTTTATCTCTAAGCGCAAACTGGGATGAAAATATGCAAAACTGCATCAACAAAAGTGACGCAAAAGCTTGCGAAAGCTTTACTAAAAAGCTTTCAAGCGAGTGCGAAAACAAAGACAAAACTTCTTGCTTTTTATATGCTGACATGCTAGGGCGAGGTCTTGGCATTGAAAAAGATCTGGTTAAATCTTACGAAGTCTTTAAGTCGCTTTGTGAAAATGGTAGCAGTGAAGCTTGCTACGAGCTAGCTACAAAATATCTGCAAGGAAACGGCGTAGAGCAGAGCTTTGATCTATCTGCAAATGCCCTTGATAAAGCTTGCAAGATGGGCAGCAAACGAGCCTGCAACGTCTTAGAACTTGTGCCTAAGAATTAAAATTTATAAAGCTTTTTGCAAATTTTAAAATTTGTCTGAAATTTATATGTATAACTAAGCAATTTCGCAAATTTTAAAATTTCATGAACGAGTAATTTCTGCTCTAAAATTTGAGCTAAGCTATAAGTAAAGCCAAATTTTAGTAGTCAGCTCTTGCGAGTGAATGGAATTTTAAAATTTGCAAAAATAGTTTTTATAAATTTAAAGTTTTGCTTCTTTGTTAAGGGGGAAGAGGCTTGAATTACGAAGTCGCTCCCTTCCCCCTTAACAATCCCCTAACCCCGACAACGTTAGAAGTGGCATGCAATGGTGCTTGCGCACTGCATGCGTTTTGGTTAG
>NZ_CALACG010000044.1 GCF_937890585.1 uncultured Campylobacter sp. | reverse complement strand
CTTTTATCAACTGGCATTGGTGTTCCATTTTTAAAAAAATATCTTGGCAAATGGTACTTAATTTTTGCAAAAACAAAGCTTTATTTGCTTATAATAAAGCCTTAAGTTCAGCTTTAGGACGATATAAATAATGAATCTATTACAAAAACTAGAAAGTGGCGAGAGATTAAGCAAGCAAGAGGCTTTTTCGCTTTATGAGCTTGATCTTTTTACCTTGGCTAAATTTGCCGATAAAAAGCGCAGAAAACTGCACGGCAACAAGGTTTTTTTTAACGTAAATCGCCATATCAATCCAACAAATATCTGTGCTGATATCTGTAAATTTTGCGCATTTTCAGCCCACAGAAAAAATCCAAATCCATACCTAATGAGCCACGAAGAAATTTTAAAGATCGTTGATGAGAGCGTGAGCCACGGCGTAAAAGAGATACACATCGTCTCCGCCCACAACGCAACTAGCGGCTGGCAGTGGTACTTAGAAATTTTTAAAAAGATAAAGGCAGCTCATCCAGAGCTTCATGTAAAGGCGATGACGGCGGCTGAGATTGATTTTTTATCAAGGCATTACGGCTTAAGCTACGATGAGGTGATAGAAAAGATGCTTGAATACGGCGTCGATAGCATGCCAGGGGGTGGGGCTGAAATTTTTGACGAAGAGGTCAGGGCTAAAATTTGTAAAGGCAAGGTAAGTAGCGAAAACTGGCTAAAGATCCACAAAATGTGGCACGATAAAGGCAGGCAAAGTAACGCTACAATGCTCTTTGGCCACATAGAAAGCCGTGAAAATAGGATCGATCATATGCTAAGGATCAGAGACTTACAGGACGAAACGGGCGGATTTAACGCATTTATCCCGCTAGTTTATCAAAGAGAAAATAACTACTTAAAAGATGTCAAATTTCTAGGATCGGCAGAAATTTTAAAGACTATGGCGATATCTCGCTTGGTGCTTGATAACGTCCCACATATAAAGGCATACTGGGCTACTTCGACGCTAAATTTAGCCATGATCGCTCAGGAATTTGGCGCTGATGATCTTGATGGCACTATAGAAAAAGAGAGTATCCAAAGTGCAGCCGGCGCAAATAGCGCAAATGGCGTCACACTAAAGACATTTTGCGATCTCATAAAAACATCTGGTTTTACGCCAGTTGAGCGTGATAGCTTATATAACGAACTTAAAATTTACTAAAGGAGCTTGGGGTGAAATTTTTTGACTTAGCACAAAACAAAACGAGTGTGAAGCAGGAATTTGGAGCGGGACTTACGACATTTTTGGCGATGATGTATATCGTGCCGGTAAATGCGATCATTATGAGCAAAACTGGCATGCCTTATGAGGCATTAATCACGGCAACTGCGCTAATTACCATATTTTCTACTGTATTAAATGGTCTTTGGGCGAACACGCCAGTTGCGATGAGCGTTGGCATGGGGCTTAATGCTTATTTTACATTTGGTCTTTGCATCGGTATGAAAGTGCCTTGGCAGACTGGTCTTGGCGTCGTTTTCTTGAGCGGTTTGATATTTTTAGTGCTTTCGTTTACAAATTTTAGGATGTGGATCATCAGGTCGATCCCACTTGATCTACGAAGGGCGATAAGTGCGGGCATTGGTACATTTATCAGCTTTGTTGCGTTTCAGCAAATGGGCTTTATCGTAAATAACGACGCAGTTTTAGTTGGTATCGGAAATTTCAAAGATCCAAACGTCCTGCTTGGCGTTTTGGGCCTATTTTTGGTCATTTGCTTCTGGGCGTGGAATGTAAAAGGTGCGTTTATCCTAGCAGTCCTTGCCACATCTGTGATCGCATGGATACTTGGCATAGCCCCTCATCCAACTGAAATTTTCTCGACCCCAGCTTCTATATCTCCGATATTTTTAGAGCTTGACATCAAAGGAGCACTTAGTCTTGCCTTGCTCCCAGTTGTCATCACCTTTTTCGTGACGGATCTTTTTGACTCGATAGGCACGCTAGCTGGCGTTGGCACAAGGGCTGGGATATTTGACGAAAACAAAAAAGATGGCGTCGTAAAACTTGAAAAAACTCTTGAAGCTGATGCCGTTGCTACTGCAGCTGGCTCGCTTGTAGGTGTAAGTACGACCACATCATTTGTAGAGAGCGCAAGCGGCGTAGAAGAGGGCGGTAGGACTGGTCTAACAGCTGTATTTTGCGGACTTTTATTTATACTTACATTATTTATGTTGCCACTTTTTAAAGCGATCCCTGGCAATGCCATCTATCCGATCCTCGTAATGGTCGGCGTGCTTATGTTTGCTGAGCTTGCTAGTATAAATTTCAAAGATCAAGCGATCGCTGTTGCGACATTTTTCATAGTTGTCTTGATACCGCTTACATACTCGATCACAAACGGCCTTGCTTTTGGCTTTATGTCGTACTTGGTCGTCAAGCTCATAAAAAGAGAATTTGCTGATGTAAATTTAGGCGTGATCGTGCTTGCGCTTATTAGTTTTATTATATTTTTAGTGCATTGATTAAGGAAAAAAGATGATATTTTATAGCTATGACGAATTTGCTGTTGATGTCAAAAAGATGGCAAAGGATATAAAAGATGAGTTTGATCCAGAGGTGATACTAGCCGTCGCAAGAGGCGGTCTCACACTTGGTCACTCGCTGGCTGTTGCGCTTGAAAATAGAAATTTGTTTACACTAAATTCTATCCACTACGAAGATACAAACAAGCTCGATACGATCAACATCTTTAACGTGCCAGATCTTAGTGCGTATAAGAAAATTTTGCTTGTTGATGACATTATCGATAGCGGCGAGAGCATGGTCGAGATAAAAAGAGAGCTGCTTAAACGCTATCCAAATTTAGAGATAAAAATAGCGACCGTCTTTTATAAAGAAAAGGCGCTGCTTTTACCTGAATTTAAAGTAAAAGAGGCTCATGACTGGGTTGAGTTTTTCTGGGATATACACATTTAAGGGTGAAATTTGTTAGAAAGAGTTAGAGAATTTGTCGGCAGACACATAGCTTTTAGCGTATTTTTGATATGTTTGATTGATTTTGTTTTTCTACTTTATGCGGCAAATTCTCTTAGCATAAGCTACAACGAGGCTGAAATTTTCTTTCAAAAGCACAGCCTTCTAAGCTACATCTTAAAACTAAGCACCCATTTTTTTGGTCAAAATGACCTTGCTGTGCGGGGCGTGATGATCTTTTTTCACATCGCAAGCGTGGTTTTGATGTATAAGGTGAGTAAATTTTACATCAAGCTAGAATTTGAC
>NZ_CALACG010000043.1 GCF_937890585.1 uncultured Campylobacter sp. | reverse complement strand
GTATTATAGAGGCTTACAATGTAAATTTAAAGTATATAAAAATTTAGAAATTTGGATTTAAGATTTAGGATTTAAGGTAAAAATGGCTTCTAAACTTAAATTTAAAAGCCATTTATCTTTTAGCTCTCTTTTAAAAGCTTGCTTGCAAGCATATCTGCTTTTGCTTTGTCGGTGTCTTTCTTGACGGATTTATAAATTTTAGAGATGTAGTTTTCCAAAATTTCGTGGCAAGAGATCACTTTTTCGCCCTCACGTCTAGCTACTTTTAGATATTCACCGCTGCTTTGTAGCTCAAATGCTAGGTCGTTATCGCTTAGTTGAAGCTCTAAAATTTCAAGTAGCCTCTCTTGAAGTCTTGGCTCAAAAATAGGCGTCATGAGCTCCAAGCGGCGCTCTAAATTTCGTGGCATCCAGTCAGCACTTGAGATGTAAATTTTTGGATCGGCGTGTTTAAAATATAAAATTCTAGCGTGCTCTAAGTATTTGCCGATGATCGAGCGAACTCTGATGTTTTCGCTTTTGCCTTTTACACCTGGCCTTAGTCCGCACACACCCCGAACGATGAGATCGATCTTTACGCCTGCGTTTGAAGCACGGCTAAGTTCGTTTATCACGTCTTCGTCTATTAGTGCGTTCATCTTAGCGATGATCCTGCCCTCACTGCCCTTGCTGGCCTCCACTCTTATCTTTTCGATGATGCGCTCTTTTATCTGAAAGGGCGACATGCTAAGGGCGTTTAGACGGCGGTTTTTGTTATATCCTGATAGGATGTGAAAAAACGAGGTCGTGTCTTGGCTAAATTCCTCTTTGCTCGTAAATAGGCTCACATCTGTGTAAATTTTTGCTGAACTGCCGTTGTAGTTGCCAGTGCCAAAGTGCATGTAAAATTTAAGTTTATCGCCGATCTGGCGGATCACTTGGCTAACTTTTGCATGGACTTTAAAGCCTGTGATACCGTATATCACGTGCGCGCCAGCATCTTCTAGTGCCTTTGCCCAGTGAAGGTTATTTTCTTCGTCAAACCTCGCTTTTAGCTCGACCATCACAGTTACTTGCTTGCCGTCACTTGCGGCGTCTATTAGGCTTTGAATGATCGGCGAGCTTTTATCGACCCTGTAAAGCGTCATGCGTATCGAGATCACCTTTGTATCTTTGCTAGCCTCCTTTATGAAGCCAACGACTGGATCAAAGCTCTCAAATGGATGAACTAGAAGCACGTCCTCTTTGTCTATCGCATCAAAGATCGAGACACCGTTGCAAAAGGGAGGCAAGGTTTTTGGGGCGTAGGGCGGATTTGCTAGGTGGCTAAAATTTTTGCTCCCAGCTACCTCCCAAAGCGAGCTAAGCGTTAGCGGGGTGCTTGAAAAATAGATATCTTTATGAAAAATTTTCATATGGAAATTTAAAAACTCCAAGATATCAGCGTCAGCGTCTTTATCTATCTGCATACGCACAAAAGCCCCTTTTCTACGAAGCTTTAGCCCTTGCTCAAGTATCATCATAAAGTCATCTGCCTCTTCTTCTTCGATGACGATATCAGCATTTCTTGTCACTCTAAAAGCAGCCGAGCTAAGTAGCTTATAGCCTGGGAAAATTTCTTCTGCATGGCGGTGCACGATCGTTTCTATTGGCACGAAAACGTTGCTGCTTGGCTGGGTAAATCTTGGCAAAACTCTTGAAATTCTTATCATACCGTATTTTAAAATTTCAGGGTGCTCGATATCAGCAAGCTTTACAGCAAGCGAGAAGCTAAGGTTGTTTAGGTGCGGAAATGGATGGGTCGCATCAACAGCGATAGGGACGATGACTGGTAGGATGTTTGAGAAAAAGTATTCGTCGCATTTTTGCTTTAAGCTATCATCAAGCTCGTCGTAGTTTTTGATAAAAAGACCCTCTTTGCTAAGCGCATCAACGGTGTTTTTGTAGTGAGCCTCGACTAAATTTTGCTCATCTTGCAGATATTTTCTGATCTCTCTTAGCTGATCAAGCGGACTCATGCCGTCACTACTACTTGTCGTCACTCCAGCTGCAAAAAGCTGCTTTAGACCAGCCACTCTTATCATATAAAATTCATCAAGATTTGTCATATAAATGGCTATAAATTTTAGCTTTTCAAGTAAAGGTATATCCTTTTCACACTGAGCGAGCACCCTTGAGTTGAAG
>NZ_CALACG010000042.1 GCF_937890585.1 uncultured Campylobacter sp. | reverse complement strand
GCGTTTATCAGCAGAAACTATTTCTAATAAAATTACATTTTTATCTTCGATAGAAATTTCGTAAAATCTATAATCTATTTTTGGTTCTAGTAGCCTCAAAAGCCAGTTTTCTAGATTTTCATTACCTCTTTTCTCCATTGACGGCTTAAAAGTAGTCCCTATAATTTCGTGAGTTTTGTCATCTATACCCCATATTACATATGCGTTGGGTTTATTATTTAAAGCGGCTGAATTTGATAGAGCACTAATGTATTGTCCTATTAAATTTGGATCTTTATTATCTTGCTTAAATTCAAGCCATTCAGTCTCATTAGGTAATTTTATAAATTCTAGAACTAAAGATTTTATATATTCATTATCTCTAGTAAGCATTTCTACTCCTTTTCTGGTAAGCACTTCTCAAAGATAAATTTATGCTCATTTGGCAAGGCGTCGTAGATAGCATTTGCTAAATTTCTTATCTCCCAAAGGGCTGACTTTGAGCTTCTTAGAGAGATGAAATTTTGCAAGCTTCTAGCGTTTATGCTCCATGTAAGCTCGGTTTTATAGCACTCTGGCAAGCAGTATTTAACGATATCAAGGCTTTTTGTGGTTGAAGCTAAAATTTCACGTAAATTTTCAAGTGCTTTTATGCTTGCGTTATCGACCATTTCGTCATTTGTTAGCACGATAAATTTAGCCGCACGCTCAAACTGCCCTACTTCAAATTTCTCCTCTTTTTTTAGCTCTTTTAGCGTGTAGCGGGTTGATTTGACGCTTAGACTTGCTATGCGGTGGCGGGCTAGCTCCTGAAGTAGTGCGCGCGAGATGCCTTGGATGTAGAAGTTGTAGTAAAGATGCTCTAGCGTTGATGCGTGTTTAAATTTATTACCCACCCTATCTATCAGCTCGACGTCTTTTTCGCCGCCATTGTCGCCTTTGTTAAAGCTTTGCCAGCATGTGCGGATCGCGTGAGAGCAGATATTTAGCGGAGTGTGATTTAGAAGTGTTACTTGCATATTTTCTCTTTTTGTGAAATTTTTTAGCATTTTACAAAAAGAAGGCTGATTTTATTTGTAAATTTAAAAGGGAGCGAGCGCCCCCTTTATTATTGTTTTAGTTGAAGAAGTGTGTTTAACATCTCATCGCTTGTTGTGATCGTTTTTGAGTTTGCTTGAAAGCCTCTTTGGATGACGATAAGATCTGTTAGCGCACGGCTTAGATCGACGTTACTTGCTTCTAGTTTTGAAGCTGCGATCGTTCCTTTATCGCCAGTGCCTGCTGCACCGATGACTGCTTCGCCTGAGTTTGCAGTTTGTGAAAAGACGTTTCCGCCCTCGCTTTGAAGACCCTCGTTGTTTGTAAAGCTAGCAAGTGCAACTTGAGCTAGGCCAAAGCTTTTGCCATTTGTAAATGCACCTATGATAGTGCCAGTTTCGTCGATCTTTAAGTCGTTTAGTGTGCCACCTGTGTAGCCATCTTGTGAGATAGACTCTGTTGAAGAGTCTTTATCAAAGCTTGTTAGTCCGTTAAAATCAGTTCCCAAACCAAAATTTAAACTAACATTTTGACCACTTTGTGAGCCGTTATTAGCTGAAAATGTTATCGTAGCTGGGTGAAAACTAGCAAGTGAGCCATTTGAGTTAAATCTAACTGAGCCAGTTACAACGTTGTCTGGGCCCTCGCCTGTGTAGTTTATCTTAGCAGGCTCTGGTACTTGGATCACCATGTTCCACTCAGTTCCGCCATCTGTTGTAGTGCCTGTCTTTGCCCATTTGACACTAACTGTGTGTTTTGAGCCAAGTGAGTCAAAAATTTCTGCCGTTGAGCCGTGGCTTGACATCATTAGTTTACTACTATTTCTTAAAGCTTGACCTGGGCTTAGTGCACCATCAAGTGCTTTCATAATATTTGTAAAGCGCACATTTTCATTTATGGCAGGTGTAGCGCCTCTGGCTGGCTCTGTTAGTCCAGTTACTGTCATATAAAGCGCCTGATCAGCGATGCTGTTTGCTGGGTTTTCTAGTTGAAACTGACCTTGTTTGTTTACTGTTATTTTTACTCCATCATTTATGTCTGTATTGGGGCCAGACATTTGTACTATGGCTTTAATACCAGCTGTTTTTTGTTGCGAATCTGTAAGCGTAGGTAGACCAGCAGCTGTAGCTGCAGCGTTTGCAGCTGCTACAGCACTATCATAAGTTGTTTTATATGCTCCGGTAAGAGCAGCAGAAGCTGCTGCTGTGCTATCAGCACTTTCTATTGCTTTTATCGCATCTTTTATGCCAACGTCAGCTCCAGCTACATTTTTATTACCTTTATAATCAACAAAGTATCTTGCATCTTCTTGCATAGCAGCACGAAGATCTTCTGTTGTGGTTATTTTTCTTTCTTTTCCATCATCATACTCATGTGTGGCTGTTGTTTGTGAGCTTGTATAGACGTATTTATAGGCTGTAATAATAGTTGTATCTGCTAAATTGCCAGGATTTGGAGCGCCTGCTAGGTTGTCGCCATGATTTACTGTTAGGTGTATATTTTTTGTCTCTTTTGCAGTGCCAGAGTTGTTTCTATTGATAAGTGTTAGTTTGTTTCCCTCTGAAATTTCAGCTCTAACACCAGTTTTGTTGTATTGGGCATTGATAGCAGCTGCAACATCACTAATGTTATTTACAGTTTTTGGACCTATTCTTTCGCCATTTAAGGTTATATCCAAAGTTCGAGCTGCACCAAGTGAGCCAATATCTTGTGCAGCTCCAGCTCCAATACCGATAGTAAATTTTTGTGTTTTAGCATTTGCATAGCTTACCCATATACCTTGACCATCTCTTAGAGCTAGGCCATTTCCAAGCTCGTCAAATGTTACACCAAGATCTACGCCACGCTCTGTCAAGGCTTGTTCTTTTCTTGAGTTTGTATAGAATTTATCGTTATTTACGTCGTTTTCAATGTGTTTTTCAGTGCTAGATATAATACCATCTCCGTCATAGTCTATACCTCCTGTAACAGAGTCGAGTGAGTAGATAGGTGTGCTTCTTTGACCGATGCTGTTACCTGAGTCGAGGTTGCCTTTTATTTTAACTTCTGTTGTCGCTCTTGCTGGAGTTGTAAGACCTTCTTTGATGACGATGTTGCTTATAGGGCCTGTTGAGTCGATAGTGCCAGTCTCTTCATCTCTAGTCCAGCCTTGAACGATATAACCGCTGTTATTTACGAAGTTACCAGCCTTATCACGGACGAAATCGCCGTTTCTTGTATAGTATCTTGTCGTTCCGCCATCTGGAGAGACGACAAAGAAGCCATTTCCTTGAAGAGCAAGGTCGGTTTGCTTGTCAGTAGCTGTTAGTGTGCCTTGTGAGAAAATTCTCGTAGTTGAGTTTATGGTCGTTCCTAGACCTATTTGCATAGCGTTTTGACCGCCTAGCTGACCTTGTGGAGCAGTAGCTACTCTTGGAGTTTGGCTTAGTATATCAGCAAAATTTGCGCGGTTGTATTTAAAACCATAGGTATTGACGTTTGAGATATTGTTGCCCTCTACGTCCATGGCTATCTGGTGGGCTTGTAGGCCTGAAACACCAGACCAAAGTGATCTCATCATGAGCTTATCCTTTTTCTCGTTTTAAAATTTTTTATGATCTTTCTAAAGCAAAAGATGTTCCAAAATTTATATCGGCAAAAAATAATAGTTACTGAGGATATTTTAAATTTGGTAGATTGTATTTATAGATTGATATGATAGTGATAGTCTGTTCGCCCTCATCTATGACGAATACAACAACATATCCCTTGAAGATCAAGTCTCTTACTTGAGTATCTTTCATAGTTAGATTTTCTCTGTAAGAGTATGGTCTTTCAGGGATTTTTATGATTTCGTTTTTTAGACTATCGCGAAAGTTATATGCACGATCCTTGCTATCTTGTTTTATGAATTTTAATATCTCTTTTAAATTCTCTTTAAAATCTTGTGTAAAAAGAATTTTCATCTTAAATTTTTGCCTTCTATTATGGCATCGGTTTCAGCGATAATATCATCAAGAGTGCAATATTTAAGCTCTCCACGTCTATGTTTTGCGATAAGCTCTTTTAAATTTTGTTCATTTTCTTTATTTATATAGTAGTCGTTATAATCTACAAATTCAACCCTTGCATGAGGGTTTATTCGTTTTATCTCTTGAACCGCTTTTTGTAAAATTTGAGTGATCTGTGGTGTCTCTTCAGTAACTAGCATACCTATCATTTTTACTCCTTACATATTTTTATCTATCATATTTTATCCAAGTATCAACGCACCTACGACGCCACCGATGATTAGCGGGATGTTGAAAAATATAAATGTAGGCACACAAGTATCATATATGTGGTTGTGCTCACCATCAGCATTTAGACCGCTCGTTGGTCCAAGTGTGCTGTCGCTTGCCGGGCTTCCAGCGTCGCCTAGAGCTGCTGCTATACCAACTAGCAAGATGATAGCTGGCACGCCAAAGCCAAGACTAAGGCAAAGTGGCACGTAGATAGAGGCTAAGATAGGGATAGTACCAAAGCTAGTGCCTATGCCCATCGTGACTAAAAGTCCGATAAGTAGCATCAAAAATGCCCCGCCTATCTTGCCGCCAGATACCAAGCTAGCGTATTTTACAAGCTCGTCTATACCGCCACTCTCTCTTAAAATAGTGCCATATCCCGCAGCAACAAGCATGATAAATGCGATAAAGCCCATCATAGCAAGGCCATTATCCATGATCTTATCTACTTTTTTGTATTCGATACCTCCAAAAACAACCATTACCAAAAGTCCAAGTAGCGCGCCAAGTGGCAAGAGCGAAGTGTAAATTTGCACAACAAAGGCGACAACCGCACCAGCTAAGACTGCCCACTCTTTTTTAGTCATCTCAAGGCTTTTTGCGCGCTCGATCTCATCAAGCTCGGCTTTTTCAAATTTAGAAGTTTTATAAATCCTTTTTTTACTATAAAAAAGTATGGCTAAAATGAGCCCAACAAGCATCGACGCACCGCCGATCCACATGACTGATGAGATGTCTGAGATAGTTGTGTTTATGCCGTTGTTTGCTAACTCTTTTTTAAGGATATTGTGAAAAAGCAGACCAAAGCCAACGCTAAGGCTCACATAAGGCGCTTGCAGGCCAAATGTAAGGGCGCAAGCCACCGCACGTCTATCTATACCCATCTTATTCATAAGGGCAAGAAGTGGCGGGATCAAGATAGGTATGAAAGCTATATGAACTGGGATCAAGTTTTGAGACAAACAAGCGATAAATGCGATAGTTAGCGTAAAAATGACCTTATTTGAGCTAAGAAATTTACTCATTGCATTTATCAAAATGGCTGTTAAATTTGTATTTGCGATGGCAGCTGCGAGAGCACCTAGCAAGATATAGCTAAGCGAGGTCTCAAGGTTGCCTTGCATGCCGCTTATGAGGCTTTGCGTGGTCTCTTTTAGAGCTGTGAAAAAACTCTCAAAACCGCTTGCCAAACCACTTTCAAATCCACTAAAACCATGCTTATACATAACCCCAGCGACAAGGGCTGAGATAAGGATAGAAAGTAGGATGTTAAAGCGCAGCAAACATAGCACCGTCATCACCAAAATGCTAAAAACAACAGGGTTAAAGAGAAGCATGTGTGTCCTTTTTGTATGTTGAAAGAATTATACAAGCGTGGGGCTTATTAAATTTTAAAAAGAGTGGCTTAAGTGGGTATGTGTTAAGATTTTTGGCAAATTTTAAAAGGAAAAAGCGATGAATTTAGAGAAAATTTATAAGGACGCTGGGGCGTATTTGGAGGGGCACTTTTTGCTAAGCAGCGGTAACCACTCGCAGTTTTATCTACAAAGTGCGAAGGTGCTTGAAGACCCAGCTTTGGCGGGAAAGCTAGCAGATGAGCTTGCCGCTGTGATAGAGAAATTTGGCATTAAATTTGATAGCGTTTGCTCACCAGCACTTGGTGGAATTTTAGCTGGATATGAGCTAGCTCGCGCGGCGAAAAAGCGCTTTATATTTACAGAGCGCGTTGATAGGGTGATGAGCCTAAGGCGCGGCTTTGAAGTGAAAAAGGGCGAGAAATTTATAGTTTGTGAAGACATCATAACAACTGGCGGCTCAGCACTTGAAGCGGCCCACGTGATAGAGAGCCTTGGTGGCGAAGTGGTTGGCTTTGCGGCACTTGCAAATCGTGGCTTTTGTAAGGTTGCAAATTTAGGCAATGAAGCTAAGGCAAATGCAAAACTGCCAAGCGACAAGCCATTTTTTGCTTTAGGAAATTTTGAGTTTGAAATTTATGAGCCTGAGCACTGTCCGCTTTGTAAGAGTGGTAGCAAGGCTATTAAGCCTGGAAGCAGAGGCAACTAAATTTTATAAAATTTATCGCTCAAAGCTTAAAATAATAATATTTATAACTTATTCGTTATTTTGGGCTTTGAGTAAATTCTTTCATCAAATTTTCTCTTTTTTTCTTAAATTTTAAAAGTTAATTTATAATTAAGATTTAAATGTATAAAATGGCACGCAATTTTTAGGAGATCCCAAAATGCAAGGATGTGTGCTATGAAAATATCTACAAAGATAATTCTCACTTTTGTTTTTTCAGTTTTACTTGTCAGCTGTTTGCTCATCTTTTTAAATAGCAAATTTTCAAGCGATCTAACTCAGTTTTTCACCCATAAGTCCTACGACGAGCTGGTAAATGCCAGAAAAGAAAATTTAAAAGATGACGTCGAGACGATCAATCAAATGATGCGTGAAATTTACAATGGCGGCAAAGAAAAAGGGCTAAGTGACGATGAGATAAAAAAAGAAATTTTTAGAGTCGTCTCAAAGCTAAAATTCTTTAGCGATAAAACTGGCTATATCTTCATCTACGACTACGACGGCGTTGTTTTGATGCACCCTGAAAAGCCATCACTTGTGGGTAAAAATTTGATCGGACTAAAAGATCCAAAAGGGCTACTTCTTATAAAAGAGCTCATCCAAAAGGCTAAACAAGGTGGCGGATTTGTCACATTTGGCTGGGCGAAAAAAGAGGGCGAGGAGCCAGTGGAGAAGCTTGGCTACGCTGCAAATTTTGAGCCATATAAGTGGATGCTAGGAAGCGGCGTATATGTCGATGACTTGGCGGACGAGATAGAAAAGACAAAGGTCGTGTTAAACGAGCAAAACAGCCAAAATACAAAAACCTTTATCATCGCTTGCGCCCTGATCACGGTTGTTTTGATAGCTATCGTGCTATTTATCTTAAGTAGGGCTATCATCAGACCTATAAAAAATATCGTTGCAAATTTAACCGAGATGTCAGATGAGATAAAAAGTGGCAAGGGCGATCTTACTAAAAAGCTTGAAGTTAGTGGCAAAGATGAAATTTCAAACATCAAAAGCTCGATAAATGACCTAACAAGCGAGCTAAGATCTGTTATAGAAAGTGTTAAAGGCTTAGCGCATGAGAACTCATCTATCGCCGAGCAACTCTCTTCAACCTCAGCTCAAACTACAAATTTAACCAACAAATCTTCGCTAATCGTCACAGATACGACAAACATGGCAAAAACCATGTCAGAAGAGATAAAGAGCTCATTTGAAGAGGCTAAGAAGAGCAAAGAAAATCTTGAAAGGACCTGTCTATATATAAATGAGGTCTCAAACGATGTTTTGGGACTTAGCAAAAATGTAGATGAGGCTGCAAATAGTGAAATTTCACTCGCTAGCTCGATGAAAAGCCTAGCTGATCAAGCTAAAAATGTAAAAGATGTCTTAAATATCATCGACGACATCGCTGATCAGACAAATTTACTTGCCCTAAATGCCGCCATAGAAGCAGCGCGTGCAGGTGAGCATGGACGTGGCTTTGCAGTCGTGGCTGATGAGGTTAGGCAGCTAGCAGAGCGCACGCAAAATAGCCTAAGCGAGATAAATGCAACTATAAATTTAATCGTTGAAGCGATCTCAAACTCAAGCCAAACCATCGGCGATAACGCTAAAAAAGCTGGCGAGCTTTGTAAAAAATCAGCCCAAATCAATGAAAAAATAGAAAATATGAATCAGCTAATGAACGAGAGCGTTAGCTTAAATGAGACCTCTACGAAGGACTATTTAGAGACTGGACATAAGGTCGAAGAGCTGATAAAAGGCATCGTAAATATCGATGAAATTTCAAAACAAAACTCAAAAAGCATGGATGAAATTTCAGTCGCAGCCGCTCACCTATCTAAAATGACAGAAAATCTTAACCAAAGCCTTTCACATTTTAGAACATGATAAAGATATAAATTTAGCCAACCAGCTTGGCTAAATTTACCCCTGCTAAATTTATTATTTGTGACAAATTTTAAGCCAAAGCGTGATAATATCGAGCAAAAAAATGGGATCATATGCAAGAGAGTGATATTTTAGACGTTTTGTCAAATAAAAAAGTCCTTTGCCTAGAAGACGAAGAGGCGATATTAAAAAACATTTGCGCATCGCTTGAGCTATTTTTTGCTGAGGTGACAGGCGTGCAAGACGGCTCTGAGGCGCTTGAGCTCGCACTAAGCGACGCCTATGATGTTTTGGTGCTTGATATAAGCGTGCCAAATATCGACGGGCTAGATGTTGCCAAAAAAGTAAGAGCTGTCAATCAAAAAATCCCTATCGTAATACTTTCAAGCCACGTCGAGCAGGACTATTTGTGGCGAGCAGTTGAGCTAAAGATCACAAGATATCTTGCAAAGCCATACGATAAAAAGTCTTTCATAAAAGCGCTTGAGGATGTCGCTATGGAGCTTGTGGGACGCACTCCGACGGTTAAGATCGCTGATGATATAGAGTATGACTTTAGCAAAAAGGCACTTTATGTAAATGGTCAAATTTCTCATCTAAGCAAGAGTGAGAGCCGTCTTTTTGAGTATTTTATAAACAATAAAAATAAAACCATCACTTATGAGCAGATATTTGACTACATCTGGGAGTACGAGCAGCCTACAAAAGAGGCGATAAAGACCATCGTAAAAGAGCTTAGAAGAAAGCTAGGCAAAGATGTGATCAAAAATTTATATGGTATAGGCTATCTTTGTGAAATATAAATTTCAGCTAATCGTCGGTGCTTTCATCTTTGTATACTTGCTAGTATCAGCACTTGTGCTAAATTTTTACAACGACCTAGCGATGAAAGACGCCAAAAGAGAGGCGCATTATGTGCTTGAGAGTATAAATTCTGTAAGAGAGTACATCTCAGGCGTGCAACGCCCGCTGATCGAACAGCTAAAGCAAGAGGGCATTTTAAAAGAGGATTTTTTTGACGAAAGACTTCTATCATCTTCATATATAAGCCGTGAAATTTACAATATCCAAAAGCAAAAATACAACCTAGACTTCGACTACAAGCTAGTTGCTATCGCACCGCTAAATAAAGCTCACCAGCCAAATGAATTTGAAGCGAGCGTCTTGCAAGGCTTTAAAGAAAATAAATTTCAAGAATTTGTAAGGATAATAAGAGATGAAAATGGCTCACAGCTCTTTGTGGGTCTGCCTATAAAAAACCAAAGTCCAAGCTGTCTAGCCTGTCATAGCAGCGCAAATGCCCCACAACAAATGCTAGAAAAATATGGCATGGAGGGCATAGAGATCCCAGACGTGAACGAAACGGTTGCGATGATCTCGTTTAAGATACCAATTCGCGCCATTTTTACCTACCATTTGCAAGAGGTCATCGTCATAATGTGCGCTATAAGCGTCATCTTTGGACTATTTTTACTACTTGTATATAAGATGCATAGGCGTGGCGAGGAGAGTAAAAAGCAGACTGAGCAGCTCATGATACATCAAAGCCGCCTAGCCTCTATGGGCGAGATGATAGGCAATATCTCGCACCAGTGGAAGCAGCCACTAGCTCAGATAAGCTCATCTTTAATAAATTTAGAGCTTTATCAGGAGCGAAAGAAGCTTGATGAGGCAAAAATTTATGAATTTATAGAGGAAACGAGCAAGCAGATAAATTTTATGTCAGAAACTGTTGATGACTTTAAAAATTTCTTTAATCCAAAGACTTTAAAAAAAGAATTTTATGCAGATGAGGTTATAAATCAGACAATAAAGATATTAAGCGCTCTGCTAAAGAAATATCAGATAGAAGTGCAAATCGACGTGAAAGAAAATTTTGCCATATTTGCAAATTTTAATGAGATAATCCAAATTTTAATAAACATCATAAACAACGCAAAAGACGCATTTAAAAGCTCGGGCATAAAACCAAGAGTGATAAAAATATATACATTTTTACAAGACGGACGTAAAAATTTATGTATAGAAAATAATGCCGGCACTATAAAAACTCAGGTTTTAAATGTCATTTTTGAGCTACATTTTACTACAAAAGAGTCTGGTAGCGGGCTTGGGCTATATATGAGCCAACTTATCGCTAGTAAAAATAATGCCCTAATATTTGCCAGAAATACAGACAAAAATAGCGTAACATTTACAATTAGTTTCGAAAGTTTATAATTTATTAAAAATTCCCCCTATTCCCCCCTTTTTTGCTGTTAAGATTATCAGTATGAAATCATTTTGATTTTAGGCTCAAAAAATTCAAAGGAGGACACGTGAGAAATTTACACAAAGCCTTAGCCGGCTTACTCATGGGTGTTAGCATCTTCGCGTCACAGGCCTGTTGCGAAGAGCATAATATGCAGATGTCCGATAAAGCACGTGATGTTATCGCAAATCCTAAAGGCACACTGCAAAGTAGAGGTGTTATTTCCTTGCAAGACTACGTAGTAGAAGAGCAAGAGATGTATAACTGGTTGTTCAAGAACCACCCGATCTTTAAAGATTATGGTGGCAAAACGGTTGGTAAACTAAACGTTCACGACCGTGGTCTAGAGTGGCTTTCAGAAGGCCATGGCTTTGATATGTCAAAGCTTAGTAAAAGAGATGGTGGTAATGGCTATAGTTCTATGATGTATAGAATTCCAGCTACTTCATCACTTCAGTTCCCTAACAAATTTGTTGGTCCAGAAAAGTGCGGTGAGTGTCACCCAGCTCAATACGAGGTATGGAGCAGATCTCGCCACGCAACGACTATTCGTTTCCCTGGTGAGCACCCAGAGGTAAACAACAACCTTACAGAGCCTGTATTTGACAAAGATACAGCGTCTATCCTTCCAAAAGGTATCACACCAGATGTTATCTATGCAACTGTTGGTCACTTAAGAACAAAATTTGGCTACGTAGATGCTTGGATGCTTCGTGGTACATACTATGTTGATGGCGGTACATTACGTGATCGTACAGGCCAGATCGTAGCTGGTGGTAACCAATGGCAAAGAACATGGGCGTTAAATTTAGATGACGCTACTGTTAAGAAAATCAAAGAGATCGCACCAGAATTCCCTGGCACTCTTGAAGAGTACGGCGATAACGGCGGATACGTACGTGGTCTTGCTTCATACGCTGCAAAACACAAAAAGTCAATGTTCTTCCAAGCAAACTCATCATATTGTGAAGTTTGCCACCCAGTTAAATTTGACTTCAAAACTAAAGAAGAGTTCTATGCAGCTTTAGGTAATCCTAAAGAGCTTCAAAAACACACTATCTCAAAAGGCGTAAGCTGTGAGGAGTGTCACGGAGCTGGCGGTCACCTTGATGGCGCTACAAACTTTAGAACATCAAACTGCGAACGCTGCCACCAAAGATTTAACTTCAGCCCAGACTTAATGCGTGCTAACCCATTAAACAACGGCAAGCTTGATCTATCATTAAGCTCTAAATTTAAATCAATGGGACCAGGATGTGGTTCTGAGGGCTCACAATCATACTTTACAGCTCACTATGACAAAGGTATGAGATGCGTTACTTGCCACGATCCACACGACAACACAGGTCCAGTTGTAGGCGATAAAAATATCAAAGGTATGAACTATAACTCAGAGCAAGGCTACTTGAGTGCGTTATATACAAAACCTAAACTCAAAAAAGAGTGTAAAGATTGCCACGAAACTCAAGCATATATAGCATCTAAAGCAGATACACACAAAGATAACACTTGTGCATCTTGCCACATGCCATTTATGATGAGCTGCGAGAACTTCTACGCTATCCAGTTCCAAGACAATGCTGGATTTGATACTCAAAGAAGATCTCACATTTGGAAAATCATGGTTTCTCCAGATAAAAAATCTCTATTGCCTGGCGACGCTGCTAAAGGTCCAAGAGACGGAAAAGATTGGCACTTCGATAGAGATAAAAAAGGACATAACTACGTTGACTTAATGTGGGCATGCGCTAGAACATCTTGGGCTGATAAAGATATGCAAGATACTAAAGGCTGCCACAGCCCAGTACTATCTGAGCTAAAACCAACACTTCACTTCAAAAACCAAAAACAAGTTTATGATGAAGTTATGGGATGGCAAACTCCAGTGAAAACTCAGTTCTCTGAAGTTAAAGTTGGTATCGAAGGTCTTTATACATTACTTGAGACTAAAAAACTTGAGTCAAGCGATAAAGCAAGAGTTTACGAGCTAATCCAAAGTGCTCAAGAAGTAATCGATATGGTTGAGAAAGATGGTTCGTGGGGTATGCACGGATTTAAATTCACTAAACAAAAACTCGATGCTTCTAAAGAGTATATAAAAGAAGCTCAGAGAATTCTAAACAAAAATTTATAGCATTTAGGGGCTAGTTTTAGCCCCTTTAA
>NZ_CALACG010000041.1 GCF_937890585.1 uncultured Campylobacter sp. | reverse complement strand
AGAGAGGTCTAAGACTAGCCACCCAACGTAATTCCACCAAATACCCCTTTCTCCGCTTGCAAGAAGCTGGCATCAGAAGTCGCGGTGGTGTAAAGCTACTCTTTGAAGTAGAGATCGCTGACATCAGCTCTCTTGTAAGAGCCAAAAAGCTAAGCAGCGATATTGAAATTTATGTGCCTGATAATGGTGCGCAAAGTAAAAACGGACTAAAAATGATGAAATTTAGCGAGATCAAGAAGGTCAAAGTAAATAATAATGACAGCAACAAGCAAGATGAAGGCGACATATATCTTGAAGCTAGCGAGGAAGAGATTGTCGAAGCAAGAAGGAAACGAGATATCATAAAAAGATATGAGACGAGCGATCTGTCCTCTAAAAAGTTTTGTGAAAGCGAAGGCCTTACCGAGGCAAACCTTTTTAGATGGCAAAAAGCCTATAAGGAGCAAAATTTACGCGGTCTGCTTGATAGGCGCGGCAAAAAGAAGGGCTCACATAAGCTTGAAGAGTGGATGAAGGAATTTATACTCACTAAATTTAGAGCTTATGGGGCTGGTGATCTAAACATCACACAGCTTTGGAAAGAGCTTCATTTCGAATATGGTAAGCGAACGGGTAAATTCAGTGCACCTGACTTTCTTCAAGGCAAGGTAACACCACTATTTGATACTGGCGTGATCAGTAGGTTTTTAAAAGAATATAAAGCCAAGAACATACTAGACACCATCGTCTCAACCAAAGGCATAGATAAAACCATAAGCTACCTTGACCCGGCTCATGGCACACAAGGTATATTCGTGACTAGACGAAATCAGTGCTGGCAGATAGACAGCTCAAAGCTCGATGTAATCGTGCGAGACGGCAAAGGCGGAGTGCAGGTAAGACCAAATATCCTATCTATCATAGACGTATTCAGCGGTAGATGCGTGGCAACTTTGGCTGAGACCTCAAACGCATTAGGCATAACTCGCTTACTTTGGAGAGCCATTGAACTTTTAGGCAAGCCTGAGTGTGTAAAGGGCGATAACGGCAAAGACTACATAAGTAAAGAATTTCAAGATCTGCTCGAAGGGCTTGGCATAGACTATGACGCCGCAAGAGCCTATCATGGCAAAGACAAAGCTTTTGTCGAAAGGCACTTTGGCACGATCCAGCGAAGCAAGATGGCTCATACTCCGGGCTATATAGGCGGAAGTGTTGCAAAGCGTGAAAACATAGAGCAGCAAACCCCTAAAAAAGAAAGACACGCAAAAGATGAATATGGCTGGTTAAAAAAGACTAATCAAAAACACCTACTAACGTATGATGACATGAGGAAGCGATTTGAAACAGCTG
>NZ_CALACG010000040.1 GCF_937890585.1 uncultured Campylobacter sp. | reverse complement strand
AGAAGTGGCACGACAATATTTTAAAAAACATGAGATAAATAATATTAGGGTAATTAGACGAGCTATAAATGCACTAAATGATTATCATGAATATTTGGAGAATATAGAAGAAAATCATAGAAAAATAAAGAATTGTATTTTGATGTTTATATTGGGAATATCTGTTATAAACTCTATGAATTCACTAAGTAAAGTTGAACAATTTTTTGGTGTAAGAAATTTTTATGGCGAATTGCAGGATATATTTGGTTTGTTTAAAAATATGAGTAATGTAGACGCATTAATATTTTCTAAAGATGTAGACTATCATCAACTAAGTTTAAATATATTTTCTTATGTAAAAAGATCGATTATAGATGCTGATGAATTTAAAAAAATAGTTGGGAGGCTAATAGAGAGGGAGCAATTTGAAGAAGTAAAAAATAGCATTATAAATGAATACTTTAATGGTATATATGATTTGCAATACAAAAATTTTGACTTTACAAATAAGCTTTTTGGTTATTTAGAAGAAAATAAGGAAAGAATATTAGATATAGTAGAATTTGATTCTTTTTTATTATATATAGAAAAACTAGGAGAATTTGACGAAAAACATAAAGAAAAATATCATAAATTTGCTATCGAAGTATTATTAAAACATTTAAAATCTATATTTGACAATAAACAATATGAATATTTTGATACAGAGACTATCAATAAAATGAATGGCTTTGATGACCAAATCAGAGATTTATACAATGAGCTTATGTATGAAAAAGAGTTTTTTAAAATATCTACTGCAGAAGGTATAAAAGAAAATATTTTCATGAGTAAAGGTCCAATATCAGAAGTATTGTCATCTAAAATAAAAAGTGAAGACTTAGAAAAATATTGCTATGCGAATAAAGATTTTGTATATAGTGCAGTGAAATTTTTACACCCTGATAGGCATCCAGAAGCCAAAAAGCTTAAAAATAAAATTCTAGGTGTATTTGAAAACATATCTAAAAATGGCAATGAAAGCCAAAGGCGTAAAATGGGGTTAATTTTGGAGTATTTAAATAATAAGGATTGCTAAAAATAGTTTTGTTTAAAAACTAAACTCATGATTATTATAGGATGAAATTTAGCCACCAAAGATGGCTAAATTTGAAGTTATCTTAGAATTTGAATTTTTGCTTTTGCGCGGAGTTTTTCGAAGTAATCACTCATTAATTTCTCTTGCTCGCCTTGGTAAAGCTCGTTTATAACGTTATCTTTTACATCAGCAAAGCTTGGTGTGTATGAGCCGATCTTCTCTTTTACTAAAAACATATCAAAGCTATCAGGTCCTTGCAAAGGCTGTGTGTAGTCGCCGTTATTTGTGCTTGAGATGATAGCAGCAAGCCTTGGATCTATGCTTTGATAGTCCAAACTAACCTCTTGTGTTTGTACGCCGTCTAGTAGCTTCGGGCTTGTCTTTTGAGCTTCAAGCAGATCTGGGTCTTTTGCTCTATAAACTACGACTCTAGCGGTGCTAAAGACCTTAAATTTATCAGGATTAGCGTCAAAATACGCCTTTGCTTTTTGCTCATTTATATTTTTGCCAGCCTCAGCAGCTATGCTTTTGTAAAGCTTTTCTTGAAGCATCTTGTGCTCTAAGTTGTTTTTAAAGTCCAAAAAGTCCATACCTTGAGCTTGGATAGAGCTTCTAAACTGCGAATTTGTCATACCATTTTGCTTTGCGATCGCTTCGATCCTGTCGTTTAATTCAAAAGGTGTCACGCTTAAATTTAAGTTTTTTATCTGTGCATCTTCAAGTCTATCTCTGATAAGCAAATTTAAAGCGTCCTGCTCTGTTGTCTTTAGCTGTTCCTTCAAACTATAAACCTCGTAAAGCGTGATAGGCTCGTTCTCCACGATAGCTGCGATGCCGTTTATCATCTGAGCTGAATATAAATTTAAGGCACTTAACACGCCAACAGCCAAAAAGAGCAATTTTTTCATAATGAAACCTTTATTTAAGTATTTAGTAAATATAATTTTGGGCAATTATAACATAAAAATAAGGCACAAAATGATAGTTACTAGATTTGCTCCGTCGCCTACTGGATACCTACACATAGGCGGACTTAGGACAGCTCTTTATAATTATTTATACGCAAGAGCTAATAATGGAAAATTTTTTCTCCGCATCGAAGATACTGACTTAAAACGAAACTCAGAAGAAGCCACACAAGCCATAAAAGAGGCATTTGCCTGGTGCAAGCTAGATCACGACGGCGAAGTGACATATCAGTCAAAGAGGTTTGATCTTTACAAAGAGTATGTTAAAAAGCTGCTTGATGAGGGCAAAGCCTACAAATGCTACATGAGCAAAGAGGAACTTGAGGAGCTTAGAGCCAGCCAAGAGGCTAGAAAAGAGCGCCCAAAATATGATAATAGATATAGAGATTTTAAAGGCACGCCTCCAGCTGGCATCGAGCCAGTTATCCGTATAAAAGCCCCACTTAGCGGCGAGATCGTCATACATGATGGTATAAAGGGTGAGGTTAAATTTAAGGTTGAAGATATCTTAGATGACTTCATCATCGCTAGAAGCGACAGCACGCCAACATATAACTTCACGGTCGTGATAGATGATGCGTTAATGGGCGTAACTGACGTTATTCGCGGTGATGACCACCTCTCAAATACCCCAAAACAGATCGTTCTTTACGAGGCGCTTGGCTTTAAAACACCTAAATTTTACCACGTCGCTATGATAAATGGCGAGGACGGCAAAAAGCTTAGCAAAAGGCACGGCGCGACTGACGTTATGGAGTATAAAAAGATGGGCTACTTGCCTGAAGCGCTCTTAAATTTTCTTGTTCGTCTTGGCTGGAGTCACGGCGATGATGAGATTTTTACTATCGAGGATATGCTTAAATACTTCAATCCAAACGATATCAACAAAAGCTCAAGCACCTACAACGCTCAAAAGCTTGACTGGCTAAATTCTCACTACATCAAGACCTTGCCTTACGATAGGCTAGCGCACGATATGCTCGAGTTTGGCGTGGATTTTAAGGCTTTGGTAAAGGGCGAGCTACTGCTAAATTCACTCCGTGAGAGGTCAAAAACCTTAATCGAGATGGCAAATAGCGCAAATGCGATAATTAACGCTCCAAAAAGCTATGACGAGAAAGCTTGGGCTAAATTTATAAATGAAGATAGCAAAGAAATTTTGGCTAAATTTGCTCAAATTTTAGACCGCGACCTTGACGCAAAGGGCTACGAGGAGCTAACTAATAAATTTTTAGAGCAAAATGGCTTAAAACTAAAAGACCTAGCTCAAGCCTTAAGGATAGCGCTAACTGGCTCAAGCGTGAGCCCAAGTATCTTTGAAGTGCTTGAAGTAGTAGGCAGTAATGAGATCAAAAACAGAATACAAAATTTATTAAAGGAAGAGAAATGACACATGTAACTAAAGAAGAGGCACTAAACTACCACATCGGCGGCAAGATCGAGATCAGGGTAAAGACACCTTGCGAGACTTCAAGAGACCTTTCAATGGCCTATACACCAGGCGTTGCTGAGCCATGCCGTGAGATAAATGCAGACACTGAGCTAGCTTACAAATACACAAATAAAGCAAATTTGGTGGCTGTCATCACTGATGGCACGGCTGTTCTTGGACTTGGTGACATCGGCGCTATCGCTGGTAAGCCAGTTATGGAGGGCAAGGCGGTGCTATTTAAGAAATTTGCAAACGTTGATGCCTTTGACATCGAGCTAGATGAGCATGATCCTGATAAGATCGTTGAAATTTGCAAGGCTCTAGCTCCTACATTTGGCGGTATAAATTTAGAAGATATCCGCGCTCCAAAGTGCTTTGAGATCGAGCGAAAGCTTCAAGAAGCAGTCGATATCCCTGTAATGCACGACGATCAACACGGCACGGCGATGATAACAAGCGCAGGCATGATAAATGCGATGGAAATTTCTGGCAAAGATATCTCTAAGATAAAGATCGTAGTTAGCGGTGCAGGTGCGGCTGGCATAGCTTGCGCTAAGATGTATAAAGCACTTGGTGCAAAACATATCGTGATGATAGATAGCAAAGGCGTCATCCACTCAAAAAGAACAGACCTAACTCCAGAGAAGGTCGAATTTGCGCTTGAGACCGAGGATAGGACACTAGCTGATGCGATGAAGGGCGCTGATATGTTCCTAGGTCTTTCAAAACCTGGCGTTGTGACAAAAGAGATGGTCGTGTCGATGAACAAAGAGCCTATCATCTTTGCTTTGGCAAACCCAGTGCCTGAAATTTTCCCAGAGGACGTCGTAGCTGTAAGAGATGACGTTATGATGGGCACAGGCAGAAGCGACTATCCTAACCAAGTAAATAACGTTTTGGGCTTTCCGTTTATCTTTAGAGGCGCGCTTGATGTTAGAGCTAAAAAGATCACTGAAAATATGAAAATGGCTGCAGCTAGAGCGCTTGCACAGCTTGCAAAAGAGCCAGTGCCAGCTGAAGTTTTAAAAGCAAGTGGCGTTAGTGAGCTAAAATTTGGCAAAGAGTATATCATCCCAAAACCATTTGACAAGCGCGTGCTAACAGCGGTCGCTCCAGCAGTTGCAAAAGCTGCGGTTGAAGATGGCGTAGCGAGAGTAAAAGATTTTGATGTTGAGGCTTACAAAGCTAAACTTGCAAAAGGTTTTTAATCAAATTTAGCCCAACTTTGGGCTAAATCTCTTTTAAATTTGGCAGTTCTTAATGCCAAACCTTACAAAAATTATAAATTTAAGGACAAAAAATGCAAAATGTTAAGCTCATCTCACACCCATTGATCGAGCACAAATTAACCATTTTACGTGACAAAAACACCCCGCCTTTTCAGTTTCGCATGCTAGTTGATGAGATCAGCTACCTTATGATCTTTGAGGCGACTAGAAATTTAAAGGTAAAAGAGGTCAAAGTCCAAACCCCAGTCGCCACTGCAAGCGCTAAAAAGCTCACTACAAAAGTGATGATCTGCCCTATTTTAAGGGCTGCTCTTGGCATGCTTGATAGCGTATTTACCATCATTCCAGACGCGAGCGTGGGATTTTTGGGTTTTCAGCGCAATGAAGAGACAGCGCAGGCTGAGTTTTTCTACGCAAAGCTTCCAAAAGACGCAAAAGAGCGCATGGCGATCATCATAGACCCTATGTTTGCGACCGGCGGCACGGCGATAGACGCGGTCAAATTCTTGCGTGAAAAGGGCGTTAAAGAGATCAAATTTATCTCTATCATCGCTGCACCTGAGGGGCTAAAAAGATTTAGCGAAATTTACCCAGACGTCGAGGTCTATACGGCATCGATCGATGAGAAATTAAACGAGAAAAACTACATCGTTCCAGGTCTTGGCGACGCTGGCGATAGAGTTTTTAACACACTTTAAGGGCTAAATTTGAACAAAAGACTTTTGCCAGCCTTAGTTGCTTTTGTACTGGCTATCATAGTCGGCACTTTCTTTTTTTCAAAAGAGGACGGCGAGGCGAATAAAAACGCTCAAATTTTACTTGAGCAGCTTAATAAAGAGGGGCAAAAAAGCCTAAAAATAGAGGCTGAGGGCTCATACACTTCAAAAGACGAGGTCGCACTTTATATCTATAAATTTAACAAGCTGCCAAAGAATTTCATAACTAAAAAAGAGGCACTTGAACTTGGCTGGGACGCAAAAAGCGGAAATTTATGGCAGATAAGCGGTGGCAAAAGCATCGGTGGAGATAGATTTTCAAACCGAGAAAAGAGGCTGCCTGAGGCTGATGGTAGAAAGTGGTTTGAGTGCGATGTGAATTATAATGGCGGCAGACGCGGTGCTGAGAGAATTTTATATTCAAACGACGGGCTTATCTACTACACGCCTGATCACTACGAGCATTTTTACCTGCTTTATGAGAAGAGGATGCAATGAAAATCGTGATCTTGGATGCTAAAAAAATACTCGAAAAAGAGAAGATGCATGAGTATTTTGCTAAGAAATTTGACCTGCCAGAGCACTACGGCAGAAATTTAGACGCGCTCTTTGACTGTCTTTGTGAGATAAATGAGCCAACGCTTATAAAGCTAAAAAACGAAGATGCCTTGCAAGGTGACACGAAAGAGAGCTTAATTCGGCTATTTCATGATGTTTGCAATGAAAACGAGCTAGTTAAATTTGAGCTTGTAAAAGATGAAAAATGATATTTGGAAAGATTGATTATCTAAATTTACTCCCATTTCACGTATTTTTAAAGGCAACTCCGCTCAAAACTCAGGTAAAAAAGGCGATCGAGTTTAAAAAAGGCGTCCCAAGCAAGCTAAATAGAGCCCTAAACGCTAGAAAGATCGACGCTGCGGTCATATCAAGCATAGCAAGCAAAAAGGCAAATTTAAAGAAGCTAAATTTTGGCATAGTCGCCAAAAAAGATGTCAAAAGCGTGCTTGTTCGCAAAAACTCAGATATGAAATTTGACCCAGCTTCAGCTAGCTCAAACGCCCTAGCAAATATACTTCATCTAAAAGGCGAGGTGATCATAGGTGACCGCGCGCTAAAGGCATATTTAAGTGAGGGCAAAGAGTGTTTTTACGACCTTGGTAAAATTTGGCACGAAAAGACAAATTTGCCCTTTGTTTTTGGTAGATTTTCTTACGTAAAAAATGGCTCGTTTTACAAAAGACTGGTCGCAAAATTTTTGCAAAAAAATGTAAAAATACCAAACTATATCTTGGCCAAGTATGCTAAAAGTCGCGGCATAAGCGGGCAAGATATCAAGTGGTATCTCAAATTTATAAGCTACAAAATAGGCCCAAAAGAGCAAAAATCACTCCGCAAATTTTTTAAAGAGCATAGACTCTTAAAAGAGCTCAAATTCCCAGCCTAACGGGCGCTAAATTTAATCATCAAATGGATTATATTTTAAGAGCTTCTAGACTATAATCCTCTCATAAAAATTACAAAAAGGAGAAAAAATGGAATTTACATATGTGGTTCCAATAGCTGCTGCTGCGGTCATTGTGCTGCTTTTTATCTTGATACCGCTTTTATTTAGGCGTGTTGTTGCTACAAACGAGGTGCATATCGTTCAAACATCAAAGAGCACCACATCTTACGGCAAAGATACGACAAATGGCAACAGCTACTACGAATTTCCAAGCTGGATACCGATCATCGGTGTGACAAAGATCGTTTTGCCAGTCTCGGTTTTTAGCATAAAGATAGATGGCTACGAGGCTTACGACGTGGGACGTTTGCCTTTTATGGTCGATATCACCGCATTTTTTAGGATAAAAGATAGTAACCTAGCAGCGCAACGTGTCATAAACCTTAAAGATATGGAGCTTCAGCTAACTGATATCATCCAAGGCTCGATCCGTTCGATACTAGCTAGCAAGCAGCTTGAGGAAATTTTGCAGCAAAGAAGTGAATTTGGCTTAGAATTTACGACCGCAGTCAAAGAGCAGCTGCAAAACTGGGGCATAGAGCCAGTGAAAAACATCGAGCTAATGGACATCCGCGATAGCAGAGATAGCAAGGTCATCTTTAACATCATGGAGAAAAAGAAGTCAGAGATCGAAAAAGAGTCCCGTATGACTGTGGCTGAAAATAAAAAGTTAGCCGAGATCGCTGAGGTAAACGCTAAACAAGAGACTGATGTGAAAAAGCAAGAGGCTGAAAAGGCCGTGGGTCTAAAAACTGTAGAAAACGAAAGAGAGGTCGCTATATCACGCCAGCAAGCTTGCCAGCAAGTGGCTGACCAAGAGAAGATCACCAAAGAAAAAGAGATGGAGGTTATCAGAGTGACCGACGTCAAGCAGGCTGAAATTTCAAAACAAGTAGAGATCGTTAAGGCTGAACAGGAGCAAAAAAAGATAGAGATCGACGCTGAAGCTAGGAAAAATGCGAAGATCAAAGACGCTGAAGCGCACAAGCAAAATCAAATTCTAACAGCAGAAGGTGAGAAAGAGAAAGCATTTTTGGAGGCTGCTGCCTTGCTAGAGACTAAAGATAAAGAGTCGCAAGGTATCCAAAAGATAGGCTCTGCAGAGGCTGAAGCGCTAAGGCTAAAAGAGCTCGCCCCTGTAAATGCACAGATCGAGCTAGCCAGAGAGATCGGCGAAAACGAGGGCTATCAGACCTATCTTATCTCTATTAAGCAGATCGAGGCAAATAGGGACGTGGGCTTAGAGCAGGCTAAGGCGCTAAGCGCGGCTGATCTAAAGATCATCGCAAATGAAGGAAGCGTCTCAAACGGACTATCTAAAATAAGCGACGTGCTAAGCTCAAAAGGTGGCACAAATTTAGCCTCGATGCTTGAAGGCTTAAACCAAAGCGAGATAGGCAAAGGGCTAATAGATAAATTTATAAAACCAAATGGCGACTCGTCTAAGAAATAGCTATTTAGGGGAGAGATCCCCTAAATTTATTTAAATTTAGTCATCAAACTCGTGTGAGATGACTGGGGAGAATTCCTCCCAGTGAAGC
>NZ_CALACG010000039.1 GCF_937890585.1 uncultured Campylobacter sp. | reverse complement strand
ATACGAGATCTAGTACGGTCTCGTGGGCTCGGAGATGTGTATAAGAGACAGGAGGAATTTAGGCGCATAAAAGATATCGTGGAGGAAATTTACAAGCTAAATTTACATGAAAAGGCAAAATTTAGCCTTGATAGCTTTGATCCTTATTGCTTAGAATTTGCGCTAAACCACGGCTTTAAGATGATAAATGACATCACAGCAAATGCCTCTCTTGCCACGCTTGCTGCAAGATACGACGCGCAGTTTTGTATGATGCACATGCAAGGAGACCCTGCCACGATGCAGATCGCGCCAAAGTACAATGACTTAATTGGCGAAATTTCAGACTTTTTTGAGCAAAAGATAACCCTTGCAAGGGAGCTTGGCGCTAAAAAGATAGTGCTTGATGTGGGTATTGGCTTTGGTAAGACGGCTGAGCAAAATTTGCTGCTTATTAAGCATTTGGAGCATTTTTTGAAATTTGGCTGTCCGCTACTCGTTGGTGCTAGTCGCAAATCAGTCATAAATCACTACTACAAAAGCGAAGTCAAAGACCGCTTGCCAGGCTCGCTTTATCTGCATCTAAAAGCCTTTGAAAACGGCGCGCAGATTATCCGTACGCACGATGTGGCCGAGCATAAGCAGCTTTTTGATATGCACGAGGCGATGAGCCAAGCCACGCTTTGGTAGGGCGCTTGGCTAAAAAAGAGGCTAGATGAAAAATTTACTTCCACCGCCTTGGATCAAATTTCCTCAGATTAGCCCCTTTTCTATCGGCTGGAGGATGGGCTGCGGCGAGGATTATAAGTTTAAATTTAATGAGTGGCTAAAAACGCTAAGTCAAGATGAGCGTATCGAGTATCAGCAGCTCTTTGCTGAGCCTGCGACGTGGCGTGGATACTGGGACGAGAGACTTGGCGATGATGAAAGCACGCTTTTTATCAAAGATGAATTTGTCACCGACCTTTGGGAACGTGAGCCTAGATATGAGTTAAAGTGGCTTAAGAAGCGCTATAACGCAGGTAAGGCGGATAAATTTCTATTTTTTTGGGGCCATCAAAAGAGTGCGGGCATAAGCGCAAGCTGTCTAAGCCAGTGGTATAGCTCTAGCTTTTGGCAAGACGAGGTTCATTACATTTGCGCCGAGCAATATATGATGGCTAAAAAGGCTGAGTGTTTTGGTGATGACGAGGCCTTAGAGCAAATTTTATCCGCCAAAGATCCAGCGCAGATGAAGGCGCTTGGTAGGCAGGTGCGAGGCTTTGACGCTAAGGTCTGGGACGAGATAAAATTTAGCGTTGTGCTAAATGCGAGCTATTTAAAATTTAGCCAAAATGCCAAGCTGCGGAAGTTTTTGCTCTCGACAAAGGATAAAATTTTAGTCGAGGCAAGCCCTGTTGATAAAATTTGGGGCATAGGCATGAGTGCTGAAGATCAAAATGCGCAAAATCCTATGAAGTGGCGAGGGCAAAATTTGCTTGGCTTTGCGCTGATGAGAGCTAGAGACGAGATAGCAAAGGTCTATAAAAATGCCCATTTATGTGACGCTAGAGAGCTAAATTTGGATCATTTATAAAGTATGTTTAAGATAAAATGCGGTGTAAATTTGGAGCAAAAATGACAAAACAAGAGTATGAAAAAGCGGTAGATACGCTAAATGCGTGGGCAAAGGCCTACTATGACGAGGACGAGCCACTTGCAAGCGACGAGGAGTATGACGCTCTATATCACGCGGTTTTAGCCTTCGAGCAGGCAAATCCAAGTGAAATTTCGCTATTTTCGCCGACTAAGCGAGTGGGCGGAGGCGTAAAAGAGGGCTTTAGCAAGGCAAGCCACATAAAGCGCATGTGGAGCATGGAGGATATCTTTAGTCTTGGCGAGCTTGAAGCGTGGCTAAAGCGCGGCGAGAAGGAGAATTTGACCTTTGTTGCTGAACCAAAATTTGACGGAGCGAGCCTAAATTTACTCTACGAAAATGGCGTTTTAGTTAGGGCGATAACCAGAGGCGACGGCGTTACAGGCGAGGATGTGACGCAAAATGCAAGGACCATTAGCTCGGTGCCAAAGAGCATTAGCTACAAAGGGCTCATTGAAATTCGTGGCGAAGTCGTCATAAGAAAAGATGACTTTGAGCTACTAAATATAGAGCGCGCAAAAAATGGCGAGGCGCCACTTTCAAACCCTAGAAACGCAGCCGCAGGAAGCCTTAGACAGCTTGATAGCGCAGTCACTGCTAAAAGAAAACTACTTTTCATACCTTGGGGCGTGGGCGAGCAGAGCCTTGGGCTAAAAGATCACAGCGAGGTGATGAAATTTGTGCGAGATCTTGGCTTTGAAAGAGATGAATTTTTTAAAATTTTAAAAAAAGATGAGCTTGAGGCCGCATATAACGAGCTCTTGGCAAATCGCGACGCAAAGAGCGTGATGATGGATGGCATGGTGATACGCGTAAATGACCTTGCGCGCTGTGAAGAGTTAGGCTACACGGTCAAATTTCCAAAATTTATGGTGGCGTTTAAATTTCCAGCCATTGAGAAGGTGACTAGGTTAAGAGACGTAGCACTTCAGGTCGGTAGAAGTGGCGTAGTAACGCCTGTTGGCGTGCTTGATGAGGTAAATATAGATGGCGCAAATGTAAAATCCGCCACCCTTCATAACTTTGATGAGATCGAGCGCCTTGGCGTCATGAAAAACGACTACATCGGCATCATCCGCTCAGGAGATGTGATACCAAAGATCACAAAGGTTTTTAAAGATAGACGAGATGGCAGCGAACAAGCGATAGAGAGGCCTAAATTTTGCCCAGTTTGTGGCTCGCACCTGCTTGATGAAGGGGTCTTTGTAAAGTGCCAAAATTTAAGCTGCAGGGCAAGAGTGGTGGGCTCGATAATCCACTACGCATCGAAAAAATGCCTAAATATAGACGGACTTGGCGATGCGATCGTAAATTTGCTATTTGACAAGGGGCTGATTGCCTGCATTAAGGACATCTACAGCCTTAAATTTGATGATCTCATGGCGCTTGAGGGCTTTAAAGAGAAAAAGGTAAATAACCTTTTAAATGCCATTGAAGCCAGCAAAGGTGCGGAGCTATCGCGCTTTATCACGGGCCTTGGCTGCGAGCATATCGGCGAGGTGGCGGCTAAAAAGCTAGCAAGTAGTTTTGGGCTGGGCTGGCTTGATGCTAGCTTTGAGGAGCTAACCGCACTTGAGGGCTTTGGCGTGGAGATGGCAAATAGTTTAATCGACTTTGCCGAGGTAAATAGGGACGAAATTTTAGCTTTAAGCCAGATCGTGCAGCCAAGCGTGACGCAGGTGCAAAGCATCTCAAATGCGCTAAGTGGCAAGACGGTCGTTATAACTGGCACGCTAAGTCGCCCAAGAGATGAGATAAAGGCGGAGCTAGAGAGTTTTGGCGCAAAGGTTTCTGGCTCAGTTTCTAAAAAAACGGACTTCGTCCTAGCTGGCGAGGAGGCTGGCAGCAAGCTAGAAAAAGCAAATGAGCTAGGTGTGCTGGTGATCGACGAGAGCGAATATGAGAGGCTAAAACTTGAGGTTTGATAACTACGTCGCAAGCGTTTTAAATATCAGTAGAAACAAGGCGAGCGAGCTCATTAAATCTGGCAAGGTGCTAATAAATGGCGAAATTTGCACCAAGGTTTCAAGCGAGGTTAGTGAGGCTAAAATTTCACTGCTTGATGAAATTTACGTTGGGCGAGGCGCGCTTAAGCTAAAGAGCTTTTTGGAAGCGATGAAATTTGACCTAGCTGGCAAAAACGCACTTGATATCGGCAGCTCAACTGGCGGCTTTATGCAAATTTTACTTGAGCGTGGCGTAAAGAGCGTGACTGGCGTCGATGTGGGCACTGATCAGCTGGACGCCAGCCTAAGAAATGACGAGCGAGTGAAAATTTATGAAAAGACTGACGTCAGAGAGTTTGCAAAGCAAAATCAAAGCAAATTTGATCTCATAACCTGTGACGTGAGCTTTATCTCTTTGGCTGAAATTTTGCCTGCTATTTGTGAGCTTGCAAGCGAAAATTCGCTCATCATCACTCTTTTTAAACCGCAGTTTGAAGTGGGCGTTGGCGTAAAACGCAACAAAAAAGGCGTTGTAACCGACGCTAAGGCTGTAAATTTAGCGATGAAGCGCTTTGAAGTGCTAGCAAGCAGCTTGAAATTTGAACTGATAGCTTGCAAAGAGTGTGAGGTCAAAGGAAAGGAAGGAAATGCCGAATTTTTCTACGCTTTTAACAAAAGATAACATCACTGCCGTTGCGATAGGGCACTTTGACGGCGTGCATAGGGGGCACAAGCAGCTTTTAAAACAGCTTGGCGAGTTTGGCGGACTTGTCGTGATCGACAAAAACAAGGCAAACATCACGCCAAAGCTAAAGCGAGCCGAGTACTCAAACTATCCTTGCTTCTTGTATGATTTTGAGAGTATAAAAGGACTTAGTGGCGAGGAATTTATCGCACTTTTAAAGCGAGATTTTAAAAATTTAAAAAAGATCGTTGTTGGATTTGATTTTAGATTTGGCAGAAACAGAGCGTGGGACAAGCACGATTTGAAAAGGATTTTTGATGGCGAAGTGGTCGTTGTAGATGAGGTCTGCTATGACGGTATGGGCGTGCATAGCTCAGCGATAAGGGAATTTATCAAGCAAGGCAGGATCAAAGAGGCAAACAAGCTGCTAGGCAGGGAGTACTCTATCGAGGGAGACGTCGTAAAAGGGCAGGGCATCGGCGCAAAAGAGCTTGTTGCGACGCTAAATTTGGACGTCAAGAGCTATCTTCTGCCGCGCGAGGGCGTCTACGCGACAAGAACAAGAATGGGCTCATACACCTACGGCTCGGTCACTTTTATAGGCACTAGAGTTAGCACGGATGGCAGCTTTAGCGTTGAGACGCACATCTTAGACGAGGTCGCACCAAAGGTGACCAAGCACGTCGCGGTTTGCTTTGTAAAACGCATAAGAGATAATGAAAAATTTGCAAATTTAAACGAGCTAAAAGAGCAGATAAAGTGTGATATATTAGAGGCTAGAAAGAGTGTTGGCGTGTGCGATCTGTACTGCGACGAGACGATAAAATATTTTGATGGAAGCGGAGCTGGCATATGAGAGATGAAATTTTTAAAGAGCCCATAAGCAAGCAGTTTGAGTTTGACGACTTTGTGGCGAGCGTTTTTGACGATATGATCTCGCGCTCGGTGCCATTTTACGACGTGAGCTCAAATTTAAATGCAAAGCTGCTAGCTAAAATTTTGCCAAAAGAGGCGAGCGTGTGCGACCTTGGCTGCTCGACGGCAAATAGCCTGCTTTTGCTAAATAACCTTAGAAATGACCTTGCGCTAAGCGGCGTGGATAACTCTGAGGCGATGCTGGCAAATGCCAAAAACAAGGCAAAGGCGTATGGCGCTAGTATAAATTTTATCCTAGCTGACATCACAGAGTACGAGCTGGCAGGGTTTGACGCAGTTTTGGCAAACTATACTTTGCAGTTTATCAGGCCGCCAAAAAGAGCAAATTTGGTGCAGAAAATTTACGATGGGCTAAATGAAAATGGAGTTTTTTTGTTTAGTGAAAAGATCATTTTTGATGATAAGAAGCTTACAAAAAGCGTTATAGAAATTTACGAGGACTACAAGCAGGCGCAAGGCTACTCACGCTATGAGATCGCCCAAAAAAGGGAGGCACTTGAAAATGTGCTGGTGCCATACACCGAGGAAGAAAATAGAAGCTTAGCCCTAAATGCTGGCTTTAAACGAGTTGAAAGCACGTTTAAATGGGGAAATTTTATGAGTTTTTTGGCGTTTAAGTAGAAGCTTTAAATTTATCTCTACCTATCTTATATATAAAAAAGTGAGGCGAGAGGCCTCACTAAATTTACTCATTTATCGCTGCATTTCCGTGATGGTGGAAGTCATCGTAGATGATTTTAGAAGTTTGAAATTTCTCGCGTTTTAGCTCGCGAACTCTTAAAAATTCTTTTTCGTCGATCTTCTTGATCTGGATCGCTGCTTTAAATGTCGGAGTCTTACTGATGAAGTCCCAGCCGCTACTTGTTAACTCGTTGCATGAGCTCTCCCAGTAGTGGAAAGTCATCTGTATGATACCCTCAGGCACGATGTCGGTAACTTCGGCTTTTACGACGATGTAACCGTGTCTGCTCCACGCTTTTATAAAGTCACCTTGCTTGATACCATATCTTGCAGCAAGCGACGGGCTCATCTCAGCGATAGGTCCGATACTGTCGCCACCTTCTTCGATCGCTTTAGAGCGCCTTGTCATGGTGCCAACGGTGTATTGATAGACCTTTCTAGTGGTTAGAAGCTGTATCGGATACTCAGCGTCGGTCTTCTCATCGACTGAGCCAGCCATTATAGGATACTCAGGCGACATGTTCATCTTCTTAGCAAATTCAAGTTTTGCAGGCTCGATCTCATCAGCTTTACCCACAAATAGAAATGGAACAAAGCGACCTTTGCCATCAGGTGTGAAAAATTTCTTATCAAGATACAAGCTCTGACCGCCCATGCTATCTTCTGTTGGGCATGGCCAGTGAAGTCCGTGATATTTTTTGATGCGGTAGTAGCTCATGCCACCATAGCGTCTAGGGTCGCATTTTCTAACTTCTTCCCAAATTTCTTCTGGTGAGTTGTAGTTAAAGCCCTCAGTTGCGCCCAAACGGCGTGCGATCTCACAAACGATCCACCAGTCTTGTCTAGCATCGCCTGGAGGTGTGATGACCGCTTCGTTGTGCTGTACGCGGCGCTCTGCGTTGGTATAAAGGCCTTCTTTTTCGCTGCTTGCAACACCTGGGAGTACGACGTCAGCTTTTAGAGCAGTTTCAGTCAAAAATAGGTCTTGAACCACGTAGAAATCAACATTTGCGATGCCTTTTAAGAAGTGGTTTGTATTTGGCTCAGAGATAACTGGATTTTCGCCGATAGTCCAGAAGAAATGCACTCTACCATCAAGTATCGCATCAGGCACTTCTGTCTTGTGGATGCCTATCTTTGAGTTTAAAAATCCAGGCTCAAGGTGCCACATTTTCTCAAACCAAGCTCTTTGCTCTGGGTCGGTGACTGAGCCAAGATTTGGGAAGATATTTGGCAAAACGCCCATGTCGCAGCAGCCTTGAACGTTCTCTTGACCTCTTAGTGGCAAGTCGCCAGTGCCTAGCTCGCAGATATTACCAGTGATCAAGAATAAATTTGATACGTCACAAACTCCACCAACGCCGTGGTTGAAGTGAGTTACACCCATGCCGTGGGTGATGACGGCTGGTTTTGTAGTAGCGTACATTCTTGCAGCTGCTCTTATCTCCTCTGGATTTAGCCTTGTGTATTTAGCCACGACTTCTGGGGCATAGTCTTTTACAGCCTCTTTTACATACTCGATGCCTATCGTGTGATCTCTTACAAACTCCTCGTTTACAAGGCCTTCTTCGATGATAGTGTAAAGAAGAGCGTTGATAACAGGGATGTTGTGCTCGGGCTCTAGTTGTAAGTGGATGTCGGCTCTACTTGCAAACTCAGTCTTGATAGGGTCGATAACGATCAGTTTTGCGCCGCGGTTTAGCGCTCTTTGGATGTGCATAGCTGCTATTGGGTGGCCATTTTCTGGGTTTGAGCCTATCATTAATATACAGTTACTATAAACTCCGATCTCTGTAAAGCTATTTGTGGCAGCTCCGTTTCCGATTGTTTTAGCAAGTCCTGCTACTGTCGGAGCGTGTCAAATTCTAGCGCAGTGATCGACGTTGTTTGTGCCAATTACAGCGCGCATTAGCTTTTGAGCGACGTAGTTGTCCTCAAGCGTACAGCGTGCTGAAAAGTTTCCTGCTAGTGAGTCAGGGCCGTATTTCTCTTTTGCCTCTTTCATCTTTTCTACGACAAGGTCGAGTGCCTCGTCCCAGCTAGCCTCTTCAAATTCGCCATCTTTTGAAAAGACACCATTTTTCTTTCTAATTAGTGGCTTTGTAAGTCTGTCTGGACTTGCTACGTAGTCCCAGCCATAAAAGCCTTTTAAACATAAATTTCCTTGGTTAACGGGGTTGTCTTCGACGCCAGTGGCGGCACGGACGACGTTGTTTTCCACGTGCAAGGTTACTTGACAGCCTGTCCCGCAATAAGGACAGATGACTTTGCCTTCTTTCATCACTTTCTCCTTCTAATTATGCATTTTCTGCATATTTATTTTGAGTAATATTACTAGTGCGAAACTTAATCTTTTATGAAAAATTCTTTATTTAAAAAATAAATTTTAATTTTAAGTTATATTTTATATAAAATTTAAAAAGATTGACGGGATGTATGAAAACGGTAGTATAGCTATACAAAACTACGGAAACTCTATGAATGAGTATATTTATTTTGAAGATTGCGATAGTAAATACTTAAAATTTGATAAATAGGGCTAGCGTGCGTGATTTCGCGGTAAATTTTAAGAGAAAGAAC
>NZ_CALACG010000038.1 GCF_937890585.1 uncultured Campylobacter sp. | reverse complement strand
GTGCTAGCGAGCAAAACAGAGGTAAATTTGGCGATATAAAAAGCTGGCAGAGCGATGAGTACAAGGCCGACTGGGGTTTAGTGAGCATGAACGCAGCCGTTGCATATGCTCTTGGAGCAACTGGCAAAGGCGTAACGCTTGGTGTGATGGACTCTGGTGTGCTACTTAGCCATCCAGAATTTAGTGATGGCAGAGTAAGTGCGCTAAAAGTTTCTGGTAGCTACCATAAAGATGGTCAAAGATACCCCGATACCGAGTATGGCAACTCACCATTAGTCGGAAAAGGCAGCGGAGATAAAAATAAAAAAGACTTTGGTGACTTTAAAAAAGGTGAAGAATTTAACATAGATGGTGACTGGATAGCTGGAGTAAATGACTCTCACGGCACTCACGTAGCTGGCACGATAGCTGCGTCAAGAGATGGTGTGGGCATGCACGGCGTAGCATTTGATGCAAGACTTATAATGGGCAATACCGGCGGCACTGACGGCATGACATATGGTCCAAATCAAGACTACAACTTCTTTTTAAATTCATACGAAGGACTAGCAAAGAGTGGAGCTAGAGCGATAAATAACAGCTGGGGCTCAAACCGTAAATTTTACAAAGCCTACGAAGGTGCTACTGGGTATGATGGCGGCAATAACCTAGACATCAAAGATCTTGATGCTGCATATAAAAGCTACTATCCATTTGTAGTAAATGGCAAAAATTTCTTAGATGCAGCCTATGAGGTTGCTACAAGATATGGCGTCATCCAAATTTTTACTGCTGGCAACAGAGACGGGATGAAAGAGCCATATACAAGAGCGATGCTCCCGTACTTTAAACCTGATGCTGAGAAGTACTGGCTAAACGTCACTGGTCAGCTAGAGGGCGACACACAGCGCTACAACACACCTGGCCACTCAAAATGGTGGAGCGTGGCAGCACCTGCAAAACCTATATACTCAACCGTCGTTGATCTAAAAACTGGCAAGGCAGACTACGGCACAAAAGGCGGCACATCAATGGCAGCTCCACACGTCACTGGCGCACTTGGTGTCATCATGCAAAGATACCCATATATGAGTAACGCTCAGATAAGAGAGGTGCTACTAACTACTGCAAGGCAAATTCATGATGATTTCAAAGAGCCAGCAGATACTAGAAAAATTTCAGGCTTTAGTGCTGCGCTTGGAGTACCTGATGAGCGCTGGGGCTGGGGCGTAGTGGACCTATATAAGGCGATGTTTGGACCAGGTCAGCTTCTAGGAGTGTTTGATGTAAATTTAAATAGCGATGATATCTACTCAAACAACATAAGCGATGTGGCTATCAAATTTAGAAAGACAGAAGATGATGCAGAGGCTAAAATTTGGACCGAGCGCAAGGCTGAGCTAGAAAAAATAGCAAATTTAACACCAGAGCAAAAAGCCGAGCTAGAGATAGGTAATGCTAGAGAAAGAGCAAGAGAGCTAAGGGCAAGTGAGGGCTACGAAGGTACTCTTATAAAAAGAGGTCAAGGCACACTAAGCCTAGCAGGAGACAACTCTTACACTGGCAAGACCATAATAAAAGGCGGCAAGATCACAGCTCTTAATCAATCTCTAAAATCAAGCGACGTGATAGTAGAAAATGGTGGCGCACTAGAAATTGTAAGACAAATGAGCGTGCCAAAGGTTAGTAGAAATAAATTTACCTTGCAACTATCTTTAGGAGAAGTGACCAAAAAAAGCTCAAATGACGTAGTAAAAGCCACTATCAAATCAGGCGGTAGCTACATCGTCTCAAACGGCGCTTCAAATTTAGATCTAAACTTTGAGAAAAACTCATTTATAAACATAAGTGAGCCAAGCTTAGAGATCATGCAAAGGCTCTATAACGACAGCACAAAATCAAAGACATTTACTGCAACTGGAAATTTCAAAGGCTATGAAGATACCCTTTCAAAAGAGTATGCATTTTTTGATCTTGGCAAAAACTATAGTGATGACAAGCTAGAGCTTACCCTTAAAAAATCAAAAAATACAATGACAAGCATCGCAGCTAGTTACAACCAAAAGAAAGTTGCAGAGCTCATAGAAAGCACAGCTAGCAAGCCAGCGC
>NZ_CALACG010000037.1 GCF_937890585.1 uncultured Campylobacter sp. | reverse complement strand
GTATCTTTGGTGCGTGGTTTTTGCACTCAAATTTAGCCTTTTTTATTTTATTTTCTAAAAAATTTCAAGCCATCTCAAACAAAATTTGCAAACTAACTTTTACCAAATTTCATCTATAATCCCCTTATGAAAAACCAAAATTTGCAAGAGAAAATTTACGCTGTTATCGACCTAAAGTCCTTTTACGCCTCGGTTGAGTGCGTCGAGCGCGGGCTTGATCCATTTAAGGCCGACCTAGTCGTGGCTGATACCAGCAGGGGCGAGTCTAGCGTTTGCCTAGCTGTTAGTCCAGCGCTTCGTGCAAAAGGGGTGAAAAACCGCTGCAGGCTCTTTGAGATACCAAGGGATATCAAATTTATCGCTGCACCTCCTAGGATGCAGTTTTACATCGACTACGCCGCTAGGATTTATGAGATTTATCTAAAATATGTCTCCAAAGAGGACATCTACGTCTATTCGATCGATGAGTGCTTTATCGACCTCACTTCTTACTTGAAATTTTACGCTCTTGGCGCAAAAGAGATGGCAAAGATGATGATGGATGAGATACTAAAAACGACTGGCGTTACGGCGACTTGTGGCATGGGGACAAATTTATACCTTGCAAAGATCGCGCTTGATATACTAGCAAAGCACCAAGATGACGGCATCGCGTATCTTGACGAAGAGCTTTATAAAAAGCAGCTCTGGACACACCAGCCACTAAGTGACTTCTGGCGTATCGGCAAGCAAACTAGGCTAAAGCTCGAAAAATGCGGCATTTTTTGTATGAAAGATATCGCAAATGCACCAAAAAGCCTGCTTGAAAAAATTTTTGGCGTCGATGCTTACATCACGATCGATCACGCAAACGGCATAGAGCCAACGACGATAGCCGATATAAAAGCCTATAAACCAACCACCAAGTCCTACTTTAGCTCGGAAATTTTGCCCAGAGACTACGAGCGCTGCGAGGCGGTGATCGTGCTAAAGGAGATGGCCGATAGGCTCGCTCTTAGGCTCATAAACAAAGATGTGAGGGCGAGTGGGCTTACAATAAATATCAAATTTTCTGACAAACTTGAGCCACACCAGCGTGCGAGCGTGCGGTTTAAAACGCCCACAAATATCTCAAGCGTGCTGATGAGCGCGGCTGAGGAGCTGCTTTTAAATAAGATAAAAAATGCTGGGCTAATTCGCCAGATAAGCATATCAGCAAACGACGTCGTGAAAGAAAATTTGGCTGAATTTAGCCTATTTGAAGATGGCGCCAAGGAAAAAGCGGTGCTAAAGTCACTAAATTTGATAAAAGAGAAATTTGGCAAAAACTCGATCCTACGTGCGATCGACCTACTTCCAGAAGCGACTGGGCAGGATAGAAACAAAAAGATCGGAGGGCACAAAAGTGGCGAGTAAAGATAGGGCGAAAATTTTTAGCTCGTTTAACCCTCTCTCTACTCTAGAGCGAGCCTTGCGACAAAAAGAGCGAGAAAAATGCGAAAAACTAGAGCTTGATGAGAGCATGATCGATGAAATTTTAAGAGAGATAAGCAAAATAAAAGTGGCTGATGAAGTGCGTGTAAGCTACCACGACGGCTTTACTTACATAAAAACTAGCGGCCTAGTCTCAGATGTAAATTTCAAAGATAAAATCCTCATGATCGTAAAAACTAAGATCAAATTTGAAGATATAAATAGGATAGAGATCGTTAAAAAAATTTGTAGTATAAAAACTAAATAAGCGTTTTTACCTTCTCCCAAGGCTCAATGTCACCGTCTATCTTTGTAAAAATAGTAGAAATTTCTATATTTTTTACATTTAAATTTTCTTTGTATTTTTTTAAATCTCTTTGCTTTAATTTTTCTTGCAAGAAGCTAAATTCATACTCGATTTGACCTCTAGCAACGGCGATCTTGGATAAATTTTCTGCGTCAAATTTACCAACTTTTGCAACATCAAATTTATATCCACGAGCGCAAGCCTCTTTATAAACTTCAAAAAGATAGGCGTTTATGGCATCTATAGAGTTTTGGTGAGTGTAAAATCTAATTAATTGCGGATGGTTTTTATAGCCTTTTGTCAGCCCCTCTAAAACATTTTTAGCCAGCAAAGCCTCTCTCCACAGAGCCACAAGACCCTTCGTGTCAAGATATTTAAAATTTATCGTCCAGAGTCTCATTTTTACCTTATTTATATAATTAAAAATACTAGTTACCATTTGCTATCTATGGTTTTTTGTTTTAGTAAGTCAAAAAGTCAACTAAAAAGTTCTGATAATAATAGTTTGTGATTTTATACATAAAGGCTTTAAAATAACGTTAAAACCGTGGCTCAATGCTTGTAAAAGTTGATAAAAGTTTGTGCTGTTTATAAATAGTGGCTACCAAATTTTAAAAATTTAATCCTTCCAAAGCCACCATTTTAACTTGGCTTTGTCAGGACTGGGCGTATTTGCGTAGTAACAAACCATGCGGTAAACGTAGAGGATGCACCTGTCACTGCCACGTCCAAGCGCCTTTGTGCGCTCATACATCTCGTCAGCATCTGCGCCTTTTAGCGAAGCGATATCCTCGTAGCCAAGTGCTAGCATATCTGCCTCGGTTGCCTCGCCGACATAAGGGATTTTCTTAAAATCGCTCAAATTTACCTCAATTTTCTTTTAAGCTCCGCCAAACTCGCCGCTTTGAATGAAATTTTAAATTTAATTCGTGCGCTTTGAGGCTCGCTAAATTTTACCTTACTACTGCGCCAAGTCGTTATCCAAGCTACGCACGAGGTGGTTTAATTTAAATTTCTTACGAGCAAAACCATATTTAAAATGATTTTGCGTCAAATTTTACGCGAACCTCGAGCTCTAAATTTGCTCCAAAATTCGTTCGCAAATTTCTCTTGGATTTGCGTTTTCGTAGATCGGCCTGCCAACGACGATAAAGTCGCTGCCCTCTTGCTTTGCGCTAACTAAATTTGCAACCCTCTTTTGATCCCCAGCACTCTCGCCAAAAGGCCTAACTCCAGGACAAAGCGTGATGAAATTTTGACTTGTCACGTCTTTTATGAGCTTGCTTTCAAAGACCGAGCAGACCATGCCGTCAAGCCCCGCCTCAAAGCTCATCTGGCTAAATTTCCTAACCGAACGCGAAAGCGTATCGTTATAAACCGCTTCAAATTCGCTCTCATTAAAGCTAGTAAGTGCCGATACCGCAAGCACTAAAGGGCGATTTTGCAGCGCATTAAGACGCTCCATTACAGTTTTCATCGCTCTCTTGCCAGCGCTTGCATGCAAATTTATCATATCCACGCCTATCTTTGAGACGACCTCAGCGGCGTCTGCCATCGTGTTTGGGATATCATAGAGCTTTAGATCAAGAAAGATTTTAAACTTCCCTGCCCCCTTTAGCTCCTCTATAAATTTAGCCCCATCACGCAGGTAGCTTCTAAGCCCCACTTTTAGCCAAAGATCAAGCCCTTTTAGCTCTCTTACAAGGGCTAAATTTTCATCCTTGCTTGCCATATCAAGGGCGACGCAGAGCTTCATAGATCGCCCTTTATCTTATCTAGCACGCCGTTTATAAATTTTGGCGCCTGGTCGCTTCCAAGCTCCTTTGCAAGCTCGATTGCCTCGTTTATGATGACGGCTTTATCAGTTTGGCTAAATTTCATCTCATAAAGCCCAAGTCTAAGGATGGCTAGCTCTGTTGCGCCAACCTTACTAAAGTCGCCATCTTTTAGGTGCGGCTTTAAAATTTCATCTAGTTTTTCTTTATTTGCAAGCACCTCTTTAAATGTCTGCAAAGCTTCATTTTTACGCTCATTTCTTATCTTTTTCTCTTCTAAAAATTCCTCTTCAAACTCCGCAGTTACGGGGTTTATCTCGTTTGAGTAAAGTAGCGAAACGATGGCTTGTCTCACTTGATGACGTGTGGCCATTTTACTCTCCTAGCTTTTTGTATAAATTTAGCATCTCTATAACGCCCGTCATCGCTTCAAAGCCCTTGTTTCCAGCCTTGCTGCCAGCTCGCTCTATCGCTTGCTCGATGTTATCTACCGTTAGCACGCCAAATGTGACTGGTTTTGCGTATTTTAGCGTCACGTTTGCGATGCCTTTGGTGGTCTCTGCGCTTACGTAGTCAAAGTGCGGCGTTGCGCCTCTTATCACCGCTCCCACGCAGCAAACCGCGTCAAATTTACCGCTTGCAAGGACCTTTTCAAGCACCATAGGTATCTCAAATGCGCCAGGTACCAAGATCAAGCTCAAATTTTTCTCGTCGCCGCCGTGGCGTAAAAATGCGTCTTTTGCGCCTTCTACCAAGCGGTCTGTGATGATGTGGTTAAACCTTGCGTTGATGATCGCTATCTTCTCATCGCCTTTTAAAGCTAAATTTCCTTCGATTATTTTCATTCTCTTCTCCTTATATTTTGCGTAGTTTATCAAAATCTTATTTAAACTAAAGCTAATATCTAACCTCGAATGAAACGCTAAAATTTCTACCAGGAGCAGTATACCGCTCAAGTCCGGTACCATCAAATTTAACATAGCTTTGGTTGCCGTTATATCTAAGCTGTCTTAAATTTTCCCAAGTAGAATACTCTTTGTTAAAAATATTAAACACCCCTGCATTTATGCTGAAATTTTTACTGATCTTATAGCCCATAGTTAGATCAAAAATAAAATAGCTTTTACTTAGAAATTTATGTGCTTCTGGCTGCGTTGTGCCAGTTACTTTACCTGTATCTCTATCAACAGTTATTTGAGAAAAATTTGGTGGTATTTTTGAAACCGCATCTTTTGCTTTTTTGGCTGCTACAAATTTACTAGTTAGTAAGAGATCAAATTTATTATCACTATACTCAAGTCCAGCCACTGCAGTAAACGGCTGAATAGCCATAAGTGAAGTTCCATCATTTTTTTTGCCACGTGCATAGGTCGCCTTTAAGCTTGCATATAAATTTTCATTTAAATTTAGCGCATCTCCATTTACACGCGAGTTTAGTTCCAGACCTTTGACGGTGGCTCTACCAACATTTACATGTTTAAAGTCGAGACTTTTTTTGCTGTATTTTTTTACAGGCGTCCATGTTACAAGGTCAAGTCCTTCTATCTCATCAATACTAACCTCATAATCACTATCAATAAAATCTCTATATTTTGAGTAAAAAGCACTAAGAGCAAGCGCATAACTCTGACCTGATGACAATAAACTTACCTCATGATTAAAGGCTTTTTCTGGTTTTAGCTCTAAATTTCTAACATATCTTGTGCTATCCCTTGGTGTATCAAAATACATCTCCTCTACTCTTGGCGCACGAAAACCAGTACTAAATGCGTAGCTAACACTCACATTGTTGTTTATATCATACTGGGCTCCTGCATTGTAGGTAATGGCCTTAAATTTACTTTTTTGTAGCTCTGGTGTAGTGACCATTTTATATCCTGCGCCAGAGGCAACAGATGCTTGCTCTGGTTTATATACATATCTATCAAGCCTAACTCCATAGTTTAGACTTAAGGCTTCATTTAAGCTCATATCATCTCCCAGAAAAACATATTCAAGAGTGCTTTTTACTGGCTGGGCAAAGGTTACGTCCGTTGCCTTAACAGGCTTGAAAGGATTTGCTGGATCTACGATAAAACCGCTACCGCCCCATTTTGTATTAAAACTTTGTCTAAGTTGTAAATTTCTATTTTTAAAGGTAGAGATGTGTCTGCCAAGACCAAAACTCAATATGTGGGAAAATTTACCTGCATTAATGTCGCCACTCATGCCGCTTATATCGAACTGTTTTTTGTCTTGAAAAAATTCATAGCTATCTTTTTGATCAAAACTTGAGTTGTATTGCATGTCGTTTGGATAGTTTGCATGATATCTTGTGAAATTTGACCTCTGCTGCACTCTTTGCTTATAAAAACTTACCTTTAAATTACTTAGTAAAGCATCATGGTCTGGCACAAACTCATAGTAAATTCCATATCTTTTGTAAGGGATGCTATCTCTTGTTTGCTTTCTATTAAGTGTTGCGGTGCTATTACTCTTCTCTTCTGTAAAATAGTTTTGCCTAAAGTCTTCATAGGATGTATTTATAAAATGCGAGTCAAACCTATAGCCAAATTTCATCAAATTTGAGTGCGTGCGAAATCTCACATCATCGGGCAAAATTCTACCAAAGGAGCAAAGCTCTGGGTATTTATCCGCCAAATACGAATCCTCTACACTAGTTCCCATCCCACAAAATGGCACATCACCTAGCTTACCGCTGTAAAAATTCTTTGTCTGTTTGCCACGCTTGTATGTGTGCTGAAATAGTGCTTCGATACCACCTGCTTTTACGCCTGCACCTGTAACTTGCCTAAATTCACTATTTTTTGATGCGTATGCGCTTTTGCTATAGAAGCCAACATTTTGCCCATCCCTTACAAAATCATCAACATTTTTTGTCTGCATACTAACGCTACCACCGATCGCGCCACTACCTTTGTTTAACGAATTTGCACCTTTTACAAATTCTACACTGCTTATGTTTTCAAGCTCGGTGCTGTTTCGATTGCCATTTAATATCCCTAAAATATTGTAAGAACGAGGCATAAAGCTCTCAACGGCTTCCATTCCGTCTATTTTTAAAGAAACCCTATCGCTATCTACACCTCGTATGGCATACCCATTATTTCCGCTTCTACCGCCTTCTGTGACAGTTACGCCAGTTTCGTTTCGCACGAGATCTCGCTCGGAGAAAATTTGACCCTTTTTTAGCTCGCTTTTGCTAAGCTCTGTCTTTTTCGTTGAGATACCACTCGCACTTACTACAACACCTTCTAGCAGCGTATCTTGCGATGAAAAGACAAAGCTGGACGCCACACCAGAGATAAACAAAATTCTACAAATTTGCACAATGTCTCCTTAAATTTGAAAAATAACTTGAAAGTGTAGTGTTATTTATATA
>NZ_CALACG010000036.1 GCF_937890585.1 uncultured Campylobacter sp. | reverse complement strand
GGATTTTAGGGCGCTGATGGAGGAGATTTTGGCGCTTGAGAGCGACCACGCCGCCGCGCAAAAAACGCGCGAGGAGCTATTTTACGCGCAGAGTTTGGCGCGGTATTTTAGCTTTACGCTACGTCAAATTTGCGAGATATTTTTGATAAAGCTAGCTAGGCTTAGGCTAGATCACGTAGGCGGCGGCAAGATCGGCGTCATGGGCGTTTTGGAGAGTCGCGGTCTAAAATTTGAGGGTGTCATAGTGCTTGATTTTAACGACGATTTAGTGCCAAAGCGCAGCGTAAACGAGATGTTTTTAAGCTCGTGCGTGCGTCAAAAAGCGGGCCTCATCGGCTACGTGGACCGCGAAAATTTGCAGAGATTTTACTACGAAAGCCTCATAAATAACGCCAAAAAAGTGGCGATAAGCTGCTGCGTAAATGAAGAGAGCATACCTTCAAGATTTTTAAAAAATTTCAAAACGATAAAAGATGAAAAATTTAGCGATGAGGCCTATTTGAAGCTATTTTTAAAAGGAGAGGCGAGCTTAAATTTAAAGGATGATGAGGTTATTTTAGAGCATGATTTTTTCACAAACCCACTCTCGTTTTCGACGCTAAATTTATTTCTAACCTGCCCAAGAAAATACTACTACACAAAGATAGCTGGCATAAAGCCTGCAAAAGGCGTAGCAAAAGAGCTTGGCACAAAACAAGGAAATAGCGTTCATAGCGCACTTTTTGAATACTATACGAGTGAGTTTTATAAGCAAAATAACACCTTTGATCTAGCCGTTTTTAAAGAGATGCTAGCAAAGCAAAATCTTACGCCACTTGAGTTTGAAATTTGGACGCATAAATTTAAAGAGTATGAAATTTATGAAAACGAGCGTTTTAGGGCTGGTTTTAGGGTGCTTGAGTGCGAAAAAGAGGTGCAAAGCGAGTTTTGCGGCGTGCAGATAAAGGGATTTATCGATAGGATCGATGCGGACGCAAGCGGCGACATGCTCATAGTTGATTATAAAACGGGCGAGGCAAATGTAAATTCGCTCCAGCTTGCCTTTTACGAGGCGCTTTACGGCAGAGAGGTGCGAAGTGCTTACTATGCCCTAAAAAACGAGACTAGCTTAGTTAGCTCTAAAAAAAGCGTAGAGGATCTAAACGGCGAGATAGAAAAGCTAAAAGGCATAAACAAAACCAAGATAAATTTTGAGAGGAAGAGCGGTGCTTGCGCATTTTGCGAATACGCTACACTTTGCAGGAGAGAGTTATGAAAAATTTTTTAGCCCTAAAAGCAAGCGCTGGAAGCGGTAAAACCTTTGCACTAAGCGTTCGCTACATCGCTTTGGTGCTTCGAGGCGAAAATATAAACGAGATCGTCGCTCTAACTTTTACAAAAAAAGCAGCAAATGAGATGAAAGAGAGATTGATTAAACTGTGAGAGGCAATCAATGCTCAAAATTTTAGCGATGATAATTTGTCTATCGAAGAAAAAAAAGGGGAGGACTCTGATTCAGGTTTTTGAGATTTTTTTCAAAGTGTAGAAACAAAGAAAGTTTCACAGATTTCCCTTGATGCTAGACAACTCAAGCGAATTGGAACCTTTCATTCGATTTTTCTCAAAATTCTGAAGGAAGATATTGAGCATTTGGGAAAGAAATATACGAAGGATTTTGCAATTTTGGATGCTGATGATAGTGCCAAGATTGTTCGTGATCTGCTCAAGAGATTTGCGCTGACAGATACTTTCAAACCTCAGGAAGTAAAAGGATTTATCTCAAGGCAGAAGAATGAGGGAAGAACTGCAGAGCTCTTTTTGAAGTATGCAAATGGCAACTATGATGAGTCTATGGGAAAGCTTTATCAAGAGTATGAGAAGGAATTAGAGAAGAGTAATAGTCTTGATTTTGATGATTTGCTGCTTTTGCCCTATTTGCTTTTTCAAAAGTCTCCAGAGATTTTAAGAAAGTGGCAAAATGCTTTTGATTTTATTCTTGTAGATGAGGCTCAGGATACTAACTGGATTCAGTTTGAGTTGATGAAGCTTATGAGTGGAAATGTTGATCATCCTGATCAAAAAGGTGCAAATATTACTTTAATTGGAGATGATTTTCAGAGTATTTATGGGCGAAGAGGGGCATTGATGGAGAATTTTCTCAATGTGAAGCAGTATTGGCCAGATATTCAGATGTTTAAATTGCAGACCAATTATCGTTCCAAGCCGCATATTGTAGCAGCAGGAAATGAAGTGATCAAAAAAAATACCAAACAATATGAAAAAAATATTGTAGCTCATAGAGAAGGAAATGACAAAATTACGATATTTACGCATCCCAGCGATACTGACGAGGCTGCTAATACGATCGAAATGATCAAACAACTCAAAGAAAAGGGGAAGATCAAGTCACGAGGTCAGGTTGCGATTTTATATAGGACTAATGCTCAGTCTGGGAACTTTGAAACGATGTTTATTCAGGAGGGAATTCCTTACAAGATTTTTGGGGCGTTTAAGTTTTTTGAAAGAAAGGAGGTAAAAGATATTTTGGCGTATTTGAGGATGATTAATAATCCTTTTGATAGTGTTTCTCTCAAGAGAGTGCTCAATATTCCAAATAGAAAGATCTGAAAAACCTCTCTTGATCGTATCGAAGAATTTGCTGTTGATAATTGAGTTTCTCTTTATGAGACGCTTAAGCTTATTGGTGAGCTATGAAATACTAAGTCAATAGAACAAGAAAGCTGAATCAAACTAACGAGTCCAGCTGTCAGTGGGATTCAGGATTTTTTGACTTTAT
>NZ_CALACG010000035.1 GCF_937890585.1 uncultured Campylobacter sp. | reverse complement strand
GTTTAGCCTATCTTTTGCCATTTTTACAACAAATTTAAGTGCTTTTTCGTTTTCTATAAATTTTAAAAGCTCGCCCCTAAAAAGCAAGGCGATGCCGATAAATGCGATCACTAAGCCAACTATGAAAAATATAACACCTCTTGCTTGCAATCCAAAGCTAATGGCTGCTCCAAAAGCTCCAAATAACGCGCCCAAAGCCACATAAGCAGAAATTCTAGCCATGTTGTAAAGCGTGCTTAGCATTAAAATTTCTCTCTTGCTTTTGCCTTTAAAAAATAGAGCCTGCAAGCTCAAAAAACCACTACACATACCGACACAATGGCTAAAGCTACTCATAAAAGCAACCGCGATGATCGTGTAGAAGCTTATATCTTGCATTATAAAATTTCTAAAAACTGCTTAAATATATACTTGCTCTCAGTAGGGCCGCCGCTTGCTTCTGGGTGGTGCTGGACTGAAAAGATCGGATAGTCTTTGTATCTCACGCCTTCGATCGTATTGTCAAATAAATTTCTATGTGTCACAACCGCCACTTCTGCTATACTCTCTGGTACGTTGTAGTTGTGATTTTGCGTTGTTATCTCGATCGCTTTTGTCTCTAAATTTAAGACTGGATGGTTTGCTCCGTGCTGACCAAATTTAAGTTTATATGTCTCGTATCCAAAGGCATTTGAAAGCAGCTGGTGGCCAAGGCAGATGCCAAATATAGGGATCTTTGCCTCTATCATCTTCTTAATCTCAGCGATCTCAGCCTTTAAATTCTTTGGCTCGCCTGGGCCATTTGATAAAAAGACACCATTTATCTCGCCATTTTTAAATTTCTCTATCAAAACCTCAGCCTTGGTATCGTGTGGCACCACGATAACCTCAAGGCCAGTCTCACATAGCTCATTTAGGATATTTCTCTTTACACCAAAGTCAAAAACAGCTATCTTTTTGCCGATACTTTTTAGCGGTTTATATGACTTTAAATTTCTATCCCAAGCGCCTTTTTTATGCTCGTACTCGTCCATAGCGCTGACTGTTTTTACGTAGTTTATATTTTCTATGCGTCCGCTACTTTCGAGCCTGCGTTTTAGCTCATCTTTGTCGCTTATCTGCGTTGAGATGTATGCCATCAAAGCGCCCTCATCACGTAGCATCTTTGTTAGATATCTAGTATCTACGTCATAAACGCCAAATTTACCCTGCTCTTCGAAAAATTTACCCAAAGATTTTTGCGAGCGGTAGTTTGACGGAGTCTCGTTGTAGCTTCTCATTATGACGCCACTTGCGTGAATTCTAAGGCTCTCCATATCATCTTCGTTTATGCCAACGATGCCGATCTCTGGCATAGTAAAGACGATAAACTGACCAGCATAGCTTGGATCGCTCATGATCTCTTCATAGCCAGTCATTGAGGTATTGAAAACTAGCTCGCCTGCGCACTCACCGTGAGCACCAAAGGCTTTTGCTTCTAAAAAAACGCCATTTTCAATGTAAATATAAGCTTTCATTAAAGCATTCCTCTTTTTTTAAGCTCATCTTGATATAAACGCTCGAAAATGAGATCGTATTCGTCAGTTCCTGGGATCAGTTTGCGTTTATAGTTTTGCATCATCTCATAGACTTTATCTTCTATCTTCTCATAGCTCTTTAGATACTCATCTATCGAGCCATATATCACGTTTTTCACGCGGTTTTCAGATACGCTGTAGTCAACCAACCCGCTCTTCCAAATAGTCTCAAGTATATTGTGAGCGACGTTACTAAATCTATCTTCGTGAGTTAAAATGACGTCAAATTCGCCTGCAAGCTTCTTTTTAACGAGCCAAAACATATTTTTGCGGTCGATTTGCATAGTTTGCATCTCATCCTCGTTTTTCTCCAAAAGCTCATTTACTCGCTCATCTAGAGCTCTTTCTTTTTGAACGTCGTTACTTAAAATTTCATTTGCCTTTGCCACAACTGGCTCGATACCTTTGTTTAACTTTACAAAACCACAATTTAAAAGATCTATTGCTATTTTATGTGAGACATAAGGTACGTGTGGAAGTTTTATACGCATTTTAAACCTTTAAATTTTTGTGTCATTGTAACGAAACAAAAGTAAAACTTTACTTTGAAATTTTAACGACTTTATCATTATCACTTCTTAAAAAATAAATTTCTTTTCGTCCGATATAAAGATCTCTTCCACTTACTTCTACTGTGCTCTCTGCTGTGACGGCTCTGCTCTTTGGCTCGCTTGTGAAGATATTTTTGCCAAGCTCTAAGCCAAATTTAGGGTACCAGCTAAGTGCGCAAACTACGAGCAAGAGCAGATAAAAGCCTCTAAATATCCTACTAAATGGTGCGTAAAAGAAACAATATCCAAATATAAAAAACACAGGCAAAAGCCACAAAAAAGGTACATTATCAACAAAGATAGCGTTAAAGTACTCATTTATACCGTAGTATGAAAAGTAATTGTTGTAAAGTCCAACAAATAGCGTAAAAATAGGAGCAAGGACAAATATGATGCCAGCAAAAAAAGCATTTAGAATTTTCATAAACTCTCCTCTTGGGCGAGATTATATTAAATATAAGCTTTAATAT
>NZ_CALACG010000034.1 GCF_937890585.1 uncultured Campylobacter sp. | reverse complement strand
AAAGCCAGTACGAAGATGGCTCGAAAATTTTAAAGGCACTAGAAGCTGGCGAGATGTTTTTGGAGTTTCAGCCAGAGATCAGCTTTAGCACAGGCGAGATCTTAAGCTACGAGGCGCTTATAAGGTGGAAAAAAGATGGAAAGATCATCTATCCAAGCGACTTTTTACCGCTCATAAAAACGAGCAACACATCGACAAATATCGCGCTATTTACGATAAAAGAGGCCTTGCTGGCTAGGAAATTTTGGCTAGAAAATGGCATAAACGCAAAAGTGCGTGTAAATTTAAGCGTCAAAAAGCTCTTTACGCAGGAATTTTGGCAGAAATTTAAAGCGATCTTTGAAGAAGATAAAGGCCTTGATCCAACTGGCCTCATCATCGACGTTATCGACGCTGCGACTGCTACAAATTTAGAAATTTTAGAAATTTATGTCAGAAAGTACAAGGAGCTTGGCATAAGCTTTTCGCTAGACGACTTTGCCTCATACTCAAGCTCGATCGAAGCCCTTGGTATGCTAAAAACCAACCGCTTTAACATAGACAACAAATTCTGCAAGCATATCTTTAGCTCAAAAGAGGCGCTTGAGAGCATACATATGATAAGGTTTGTCGCGGATAAATTTGGACTAAATACAACCATCAAAAACATCGACGATAAAAGAACACTTGAGTTCTTGATCGGACTTGGCTTTGATAAATTTCAAGGAAATATCTTCTCGCACGCGCTTTTACCACAAGACGCCGTTGCGTTTAAATTTAAAAAGCCAGACGATCTAGAGGTCAAAAACTATCTTGATAGCGATAATTTCGATGTTTTAAGAGAGCTAGTTACCATAAAAGAGCTTGCAAATGAAGTGATAGCAAATTTAAAACAAAGCGATCAAATTCCACCAAAACTCAAGCAAAAGATAGAAAATGAGACAAAAAATACCACCAAATTTAATGAAGAGATATCGATAAATTTAAGCAAGATAGCAAGCCTTGATGATAGCAACGAAGCCTATAAAATAGCCACTTCGATCATCAAAGAGTGCGATATAAATTTGGGTTTTAGCAAGGAGATAAGAGTTGAGTGATTTAAATGTTTATGAGCATGAAATTCCAAACGGAAGCAAACTTTACTTTGCAAAAAGTGCAAAACTAAAGAGAAAAATCGAGCAAAAAGCGAGTGAAATTTTAGAAGATGAAGGTTTTAGCGAGATCGTAACGCCGTTTTTTTCGTATCATCAACATCTAAGCGTAGATGCGACAAACCTTCTGCGCTTTAGCGACAGTCTAAACCACGAGATAAGCCTAAGGGCTGATAGCACGGTTGATACCGTTAGGATCGTACTTAGAAGGCTTAAGGCAAATGAGCCAAAGAGGTGGTTTTACATACAGCCAGTCTTTCGCTACCCAAGCCAAGAAATTTATCAAATAGGCGCTGAGCTTATCGGCGAAAACGACATTTTAAAGAGTATAAATATCGTAGCAAAGCTCTTTAGCGAGCTTGAGATCGGCGCTTGTTTGCAGCTTAGCAACATGCAAATCCCAAGGATAATTTGCGAAATTTTAAACTTAGAGATAGAAATTTTTGAAAATTCATGGCTAGAAAAAATTTTAGCCCAAAACGTGCCGTGGCTTAGCAAACTAGCCCTTTTAAAGGACGCTAGCGAGCTTGATGAGATAGTAAATTTAGTCCCTGATAAGCTAAAAGAGGCGCTAAAAAATTTACAAAATGTAGCCAAATCACTAGAATATAAAAATTTAAGAATAGTTCCGCTATATTACTCAAAAATGAGATATTATGATAGTTTATTTTTTAGATTTTTAAAAGACAACGCCATCTTAGCAAGTGGCGGAAACTATGAAATAGACGATATTTCAAGCAGCGGGTTCGCTGTTTATACTGATGCATTGATAGAAGAAAAAATTAATTTAAGGAAGTAAGAATGAGAAAGGCTGATTTAGTAGTTGGTGTTCAATGGGGTGATGAGGGCAAAGGCAAGATAGTTGATATGCTAGGACTAAACTATGACATGATTTGTCGCTCTCAAGGTGGCCACAACGCAGGTCATACGATCTGGGTCGATGGCGTAAGATACGCACTTCACCTTGTCCCAAGCGGAATTTTGCACAAAAATATCATAAATATCATCGGCAACGGCGTCGTTGTCTCTCCAGAGGTGCTCATCACTGAGATGGCGCAGTTTGACAACTTAGAGGGCAGACTTTATATAAGCGACAAAGCGCACTTAAATTTAAGCTACCACAGCCAAGTCGATCAAGCAAAAGAACGCTTAAAAGGTGAAAAAGCGATCGGAACGACTGGCAAAGGCATCGGACCAACATACGCAGACAAGATAAGCAGAAGCGGCCACAGAGTGGGCGAGCTGCTTGAGCCAGAGCGTTTGTGCGAGGCTTTGATGCATGATTTTGAGACAAACAAATGCGTATTTGACGCACTTGGCGTGAAAACTCCTGACGCAGCTGAGCTACTTGAAGAGCTAAAAAGATATAAAGATGTTTTAGCTCCTTTTATCGCAAACACCACAAACATCGTCTGGAAGGCACTTGACGAAAACAAAAAAGTCCTACTTGAAGGCGCGCAGGGCACGCTTCTTGACATCGACCACGGCACATATCCTTATGTAACTAGCTCAAATACCATAAGCGCTGGCGCTTGCACCGGCCTAGGTCTCAATCCAAAAGAAATAGGCGAAGTGATAGGCGTTATAAAAGCCTACACAACACGCGTTGGATACGGACCTTTCCCTACCGAGGACAAGGGCACAAACGGAGATAAAATGTGCGATATCGGTAAAGAATTTGGCACAACAACAGGCCGCCGCAGACGTTGTGGTTGGTTCGACGCAGTGAGCGTAAAATACGCTTCAAGACTTGATGGCGTCGATACTTACGCGCTTATGAAGCTTGACGTACTTGATGGTTTTGAAGTGGTAAAAATTTGCAAAGCGTATCAATATAATGGCGAGACCATCGACTACGTGCCAACAGATCTTGAAAATGCAACGCCTATCTATGAGGAGCTTGCGGGCTGGGACAGCGTAAAAGGCATCAGCAAATACGAAGACCTACCAGCAAACGCGAGAGCATATATCGAGCGCATCGAGGAGCTAACTGGCGTAAAAGTTGGCTATATCTCGACAAGCCCAGAAAGATGCGATACGATCATTAGATGAAAAGTAAATTTACCTCCGTCGTCCGCGTAAAAAAGCAGGAGATGGACAAGGTAGAGGCCAAGCTCGTCGTTGCCAGGCTAAATGTTAGAAGTGCTGAGGAAAATTTGGCACTTCTAAGAGCTAGGCTTGATGAGTTTAGCCTGCCAAAAAGTGGTAATATCGATGAGCTAAGGCAAAATTTAGAGCTTATAAATATCGCGAGGCAGGAGCTAAGTGCCTGCAAAGAGCGCCTTGAGATAGCCAAAAAAGAGGTTTTGCACTACGAGCATAAATACAAAAACGCAAATTTAGAGTACGAAAAGATGAGATATCTAGAAAAAGAAGAGTTTAAACGAGAGATAAAACGCATACAAAAGGCCGAAGCACTAGCACTCGACGAGTTTGCGGTGATGAAATTTGCAGCTAAAAGCGAGGCGTGATGAGAGCGGTTTTACTATTTTTTGTGCTATTAAATTTTGCATTTTGTTTTGAAGTGCCAGTTGATTGCACTCAAATTTTTGAGGCAAGAAAAGAGGAAATTTCAAAAGAGTTAGAGGTCATCGACGAGCAGCGCCAAGCCCTAGAGGTATTTCGAGCAAGCTCTGCCGCAGCTTACGAAGAGAATAACAAAAAGCTCGCCAAAAAAGAGGCTGATCTGAATGCGACGATGAAAGTGATCGAGCAAAAACGCAAAGAGATCGACGAAGTGGTCGCTAAAAATGAGAAAATTTTAAAAGAGCTTCGAACGATGACTACCGATAAGGTAAATGAGTCGTACTCTAAGATGAAAGATGGTGCCGCAGCCGAGGTACTCTCGCAAATGCCTAGAACAAACGCAGCCACCATACTTTACGCCCTTGATGCCAAAAAGATCTCAACCATAATGGCAAAAATGGATCCAAAAGTAGCCTCTGAGATCACGGCCCTACTTCAAAAAGGTCCTCCATTTATCGACGAAAAAGGCGATATGCCAGCTCCAGCTGGAAGTATAAATATGCAGTAAATTTAACTTACTGCTGCTCTATAAAAGCCAAATTTAACTAATAAATTTAACCTATTTGCTCACCTTTCTCCTATTTTTACTTCCTGCTCTTGTTGTATAAATTTAGTGGTTACTTGCTTTTTACACATAGAGGCATAAGTGGTCCAGCGATACTAAATGCCTCACTCTTTTGGCAAAAGGGTCGAATTTGCATAAATTTTTTGTCTAAATTTAGTGAAAAAAATTTAGTAAATGGTAAAAAACAGCTTAGCTCGGTTTTGCCATTGCCAAAGAGATTTGTGCTGGAGTTTTTAAGAAATTTTGGCTTAAAAGATAGAGCTTATTATGAATTTAGTGATGATGAAAAGAGCATCATAAAAAGGCTTTTTGCATATCATTTTGCTCCAGCTGGGACATTTGGCTTTGAAAGGGCTGAAGTTACAAAAGGTGGGGTAAAAACAGAGTTTTTAGATGAAAATTTAGAGAGCAAAAACGTAAAAGGGCTTTATTTTATAGGCGAAGTTTTAGATATTACCGGTATGCTTGGTGGATATAACCTGCACTTTGCATTTGCCAGCGCTTTAAAGGTGGCAAATGCAATAAAAAATGGCTGAATTTAAAGAGTGAAATTTAGTGGCAGCCGAAACTGCCACTAAATTTACTATCTCTCGTTTAGATACTCTTGCAAGCTTTTTACCTCAAGTGCTTTGCCAGTTTGAACTGTGCTTAGCGACTTGGCAGCTGCGAGTGCTGCACGGATCGTTGTAAAATATGGAATTTTAAATCTAAGTACATTTTGGCGGATCTTTTTGCCATCATCCACGCTTGATTTTGTATCGCTTGTATTTATAACAAGTGCAATGTCGCCGTTTTTAAGCCTATCTTCTACGTTTGGTCTGCCCTCGCTTATCTTATAGACAAACTCAGCCTCCACGCCAGCTTCGCTTAAAATTTTATGCGTTCCACCAGTTGCGACAATGCTAAAACCAAGCGCTATGAGATCTCTTGCAAGGTCTGGTGCGTAAGATTTGTCGCCATCAGCTAGCGTTAAAAATACCCTGCCCTTGCTTGGCAAAGTGTTGCTCGCAGCGATCTGGCTCTTTGCGAATGAGCTTGCAAAGTCGTGGCTGATACCCATGACCTCGCCCGTGCTCTTCATCTCAGGGCCAAGGATGAGATCGGCGCCACTTAGCTTGTTAAACGGCAGCACGCACTCTTTTACGCTAACATGCGAGCTTACGCGAGGTTTTAAGATGTCGCCCTCTTCGTAAACGACCTTGTAATCATCATAAAATTTAAGCGCCTCACGTAAATTTCCCTGCCACATAACTCTTGTAGCCACCTTTGCCATAGGCACGCCAGTAGCCTTGCTCACAAACGGCACAGTCCTGCTTGCGCGAGGATTTACCTCGATCATATAAAGCTCGTTTTCATAGATAGCAAACTGGATATTCATAAGACCAACAACGCCTAAATTTAGCGCGATATCTCTAGTTTGCCTCTCCACTTTTTTTATCATTTCTGCACTTAAGCTCATTGGTGGCAATATGCAAGCTGAGTCGCCAGAGTGAATTCCAGCCTCCTCGATGTGCTCCATTATCGCACCTATATAGACCTCTTTGCCGTCACATATAGCGTCTACGTCGAGCTCTTTTGCGTCTTGTAAAAATTTATCAAGTAGCACTGGCGAGTGGTTGCTGACCTTGACCGCTTCGCTCATATACTCTTTTAGCTCGCTCTCGTTATGCACCCTTCTCATCGCCCTGCCACCTAAGACGTAGCTTGGGCGAACAAGCACTGGATAGCCGATAATAGCGGCCTTTTGCAAGGCTTCTTCTAGGCTAGTGGCGGTGTCGTTTTTAGGCTGAAGGACGCCTATTTTATTTATAAATTCGCTAAATTTCTTTCTATCCTCGGCCACGTCGATCACTCTTGCAGTTGTTCCGATGATCTTTGCGCCGATCACACTTAGGCGTTTTGCAAACTTAAGCGGAGTTTGGCCACCAAAATGCACGATCACGCCGTCTGGCTTTTCGCGCTCGATGACAGCTCTCACGTGCTCAAAATCGATCGGCTCAAAGTACAAAATATCGCTCGTGTCGTAGTCGGTTGAGACGGTTTCTGGATTGCAGTTATACATTATCGTCTTTACGCCAAGGTCTCTTAGGGCGTAGCTTGCATGCACGCAGCAGTAGTCAAACTCTATGCCCTGGCCGATCCTATTTGGACCACCGCCTATTATCATCACCTTTTTAGCGTCTTTTACAGGCTCTTTTTTAGGAAATTTAGTGATATTTGTGGTTGAGTAAAGATACGGCGTTAGTGCCTTAAATTCGCCCGCGCAAGTATCGACCTCGTTGTATTCAAGCTCGATGCCAAGCTTCTCTCTGGCAAAATAGATATCATTTTGACTAAGTTCAAGATCGTCTTTTTCATTTATAAGCACAGCTATCATCTTGTCTGAAAAGCCCATACTTTTGGCCTCTCGAAGTAGCTCTTCGTTGTTTAAGATATCCATGTCGATCTTATCTTCAAATTTAACTATCTCATAAATTTGCTCCAAAAACCAAGGATCGATCTTGCTAAACTCATGCACCTCAGCCACGTTAAATCCATCTCTAAAGGCTTGCGCAATATATAAAATTCTCTGCTCATTTGCATTTCTGATACCATAAATCAAAGCGTTTTTCTCTAGGCTAAGGCTGTTAAATCCGCAAAGATCACGCTCTAGGCTACAAAGCGCCTTTTGGATACTCTCTTTAAAAGTCCTGCCAATAGCCATGACCTCGCCGACTGACTTCATCGCAGTGCCTAGATATGGGTTTGATCCCGGAAATTTCTCAAATGTAAAGCGCGGGATCTTTGTCACGATGTAGTCGATCACCGGCTCAAAACTAGCAGGCGTGCCAGTTATGTCGTTTTTGATCTCATCTAGGCTAAAACCAACTGCAAGCAGTGTCGCTACCTTTGCGATCGGATAGCCAGTGGCTTTACTTGCTAATGCTGAGCTTCGGCTAACGCGTGGGTTCATCTCGATAACGATCATGCGGCCCGTTTTTGGGTCTATGGCAAACTGCACGTTGCTGCCACCAGTATCAACGCCGATCTCACGAAGTATGGCAAAGCTAGCGTCACGCATAGCCTGATACTCTTTATCTGTGAGCGTGAGTGCTGGCGCAACCGTGATACTATCGCCTGTATGAACGCCCATTGGGTCGAAATTCTCGATCGAGCAGACGATGATGCAGTTATCATTTCTATCTCTAATGACCTCCATCTCATACTCTTTCCAGCCAAGCAAGCTCTCTTCTATCAAAATTTCATGTATCGGGCTTGCGTCAAGGCCGGTGTTGGCTAGCTCTTTAAATTCGTCCATATTGTAAGCCACGCCGCTTCCTGCGCCACCAAGCGTGTAGCTAGCTCTTATGATGAGCGGAAAGCCTATCTCATTTGCCGCATTTAGCGCGTCGTCCATGTTGTAGGCATATCTACTCTCAGGCAGGTCCATGCCGATCTTTTGCATGGTTGCTTTAAAAATTTGTCTATCTTCGCCCTTTTTTATCGCCTCTGGGTTTGCACCAAGGAATTTGACATCCTTTAAAAGGCCGCTCTCAAAGACCTCCATGGCGGCATTTAGCGCTACTTGTCCGCCCATAGTTGGCAAAATGGCATCAATCTTTTCTTTTTCGATGATCTTTAAAATGCTATCTTTTGTGATAGGCTCAATATACGTTGCGTCGGCGAAATTTGGGTCAGTCATTATGGTGGCTGGGTTTGAGTTGATAAGCACTACGCGGTATCCAAGCTCTTTTAGCGTCTTGGCTGCTTGCGTGCCTGAGTAGTCAAATTCGCAGGCTTGACCGATGACGATAGGGCCTGAGCCGATTAGTAAAATGGTATTTATATCTGTTCTTTTTGGCATCATTTTTCCTTTGTTACAACGTATAGGTAGTTTGGTATGTTTAGCTTCGCATAGGGCTCTACTATCACGCTTTGATAGGAGCTCTCTTTTAAAATTTTACTCACGCGCCCTACTGGCACCCCACTAAAAAATATCCCATCAAGCCCGCTCGTAAAGACCTCATCGCCCTCTTTTGGGCTGAGCCATTGCGGGATAAATTTCACCATTATTTGACCTTGATTTCCATGCGCGACGCCTGGAATTTTGTCATTTCCTATATAGACTGCAAATATACTTTTTGGGTCATTTTGCAAGTATGCTAGTGGCTTGCCGTCTTTTGCGATGACGATGCCAGCGCTGCTTCCTTGATAGATGAGCCCGTAAATTTTATTTGGGTCGTATCCTTCAAACTCGCTTATCCAAATTTTATTATAATCCCCGATATGCACGTAACTAAGCCCTTTTACTAGCTTTACAGCTGGGGCGTAGGCAGTTGAGTTTTTATCTTTTAAAATTTGATTTAGCTCGTTTGCAAAAGTAGATAGAAGCGTGGCTGAACGCTCTAGCTCTTTGTTTTGTGCTCTTAGCCTTTCTATCTCGCTAGCCTGCCTAAAATATTCATTTATATAATCTTTCACGCTTTTAGCAAAATTGTCGTATGAATTTATAGCGTAGTTGCTAAATTTGATAGAGATGTTGCTTAAAATTTCGCCCTTAAACATCGAGGCGCCAGCAAGCAACGCTATAAAAACAAAAAGAACAATCTTACTCTTCATTTGTTAGCTGTTGCAAAAGTCCGATCTCTTGAAGTGCCTTGCCTGTGCCTCTAGCAACAGCAAGAAGCGGCTCATCAGCTACAAATACTGGAAGTTTAACGATATCAGACAAGAACTTGTCAAGCCCTCTAATAAGCGCCCCACCGCCAGTTAGCACGATACCAGTCTCCACGATATCGCCAGCAAGATCAGGTGGCATCATCTCAAGCACGGTTTTAAGCGCGTCTGCGATCTCTTTTAGCGGCTCTCTCATCGCCTCTCTCACATCCTCACTTGTTAGCTCAACTCTACTTAAAAGACCGCTCACTTGGTCGCGTCCTTTTACCACTACACTTAGCTCTTTTTCAAGCTGCACAGCAGAGCCCACAGCGATCTTTATCTCCTCGCCTGTTCTCTCGCCTATTAGTAAGTTGTATTTTTCTTTTATGTAATTAACAATGCTGCTATCTATCTTATCGCCAGCTGTGCGGATAGATTTTGATATGACAAGACCACCAAGTGAGACGACGCCTATCTCAGTCGTACCACCACCGATATCAACTACAAGGTTGCCTTGTGGCTCACGAACTGGTAAATTTGCTCCGATAGCCGCTGCCATAGGCTCTTCTATCAAAAATACCTCTCTTGCACCAGCACTTAACGCGCTCTCTCTAACAGCCTTTCTCTCAACCTGAGTAAGTCCGTAAGGAACTGAGATGATGATCCTTGGGCGTAAGAAATTTTTCCTTCTATGAGTCTTTTCTATGAAGTAGCGTATCATCCTCTCTGTCATGTCAAAGTCCGCGATAACGCCATCCCTCATCGGTCTTATCGCCTCGATGTCGCCAGGAGTTTTTCCCACCATCTCTTTTGCGGCGTGGCCGACTGCTAGAATTTTTTGTTTTCCATATTTTTCACGTCTTACTGCAACAACTGATGGTTCATTTATGATTATTCCCTTATCTTTTACCAAAACCAAAGTGTTTGCCGTACCTAAATCTATACCCATATCACTTGAGAAAAAACCTATAACCTGATCTAAAAACATCTATTTCCTTTACGCTGTTAATTTATTGTGCTTTACCAAAATCGGCTTTGCCTTATCTTTTACCGTCTCTTTTGAGATCACGATATCGTAGTCTTTTAGCTCTGGCAGATCATACATTATATCTGTCATGAGCTCTTCCATTATGCTTCTAAGCCCTCTTGCTCCGGTCTTTCGCTCGATCGCAAGGCTCGCTATCTCTTCAAGCGCCTCATCATCAAATTTAAGCGTAGCGCCGTCGATCGCACAAAGCTTTTGATATTGTTTTAATATCGCATTTTTTGGCTCGGTCAAAATTTTAACCATATCCTCTTTTGTTATCTCATTTAATGTAGCCACCACGTGAAGTCTGCCGATGAGCTCTGGGATGAGGCCGTATTTTACAAGATCGTCTGGCTCAAGTAGGCTTAGTAAATTCTCTTTTTCGTTTTTGCCACGTTTTTCTTGGTTAAAGCCAAGTACGTTTTTGCCAACTCTGCGCTCTATGATGTCAAGAAGTCCGTCAAAAGCACCGCCGCAAACAAATAAGATATTTGTCGTATCTATCTGGATGAAATCTTGGTTTGGATGCTTTCTGCCGCCTTTTGGTGGGATATTTACAACACTTCCTTCGATGATCTTTAAAAGCGCTTGCTGCACGCCCTCGCCTGAGACATCTCTTGTGATACTTCTATTTTCGCTCATCCTAGCGATCTTATCGATCTCATCGACAAATACAATGCCCTGCTCCGCCTTTTTCACGTCGCCATTTGCAGCTTGCAAGAGCCTTGTAAGGATATTTTCAACATCCTCACCGACATATCCAGCCTCAGTTAGGCTTGTCGCATCGCAAATCGCGATAGGCACGTCAAGAAATCTCGCTAAAGTCTGAGCCATCAACGTCTTGCCACTTCCAGTTGGACCAACAAGCAAGATGTTTGACTTTGAAATTTCGGTGTCGTCTTTGATGTCGCTTTGTTTAAAAATTCTCTTATAGTGGTTATATACGCCGACACTAAAGACCTTTTTAGCCCTATCTTGGCCGATCACGTAGTTATCAAGTACCGCTTTTAGCTCCTTTGGTGTGAGCTTTTGATACTCTATCGCCTCTTCACTTTTGCTCTCTTCTACACTCGTATCACCATGTATCATATCGTATGCGGCACTGATGCAATACTCGCATATATAGGCGTTTCCTTCGATATCTGCTAATAATCTTCTCTCAGCAGACTCAGCCTCGCCACAAAAATTACACTTTCTAGCCATTAATCTCTTCCTTTTGCAAGCGGAATTCCTCTTGTCGTTTCTAATATAAATTTACACATTTTTTTAACATTTTCGTCGCTGGTTTTTACGATCAGCTCGTTTGCTTGATCTTTTAGGCTTATGCCTTGATTAAACAAAAATTTATAAGCGCGAACAAGCTCTTCAACCTGCTCTTTGTCAAATCTACGCCTAATGCCGACTAAATTTAAGCTTCTTATATATGCCCTGTTGCCCTCAGCTAGGCAAAATGGCACTACATCTTGGCTTAGCGCACTTGCACCTGCGACCATGCAGCTCTCGCCAACTCTAACAAACTGATGAATAGGCGTAAGACCACCCACAACAGCGTAGTCGCCAAGCTCGACGTGGCCTGCTAGAGTTGCGTTATTTGCCAAAATGATGTTGCTGCCTATTATACAGTCGTGTGCGATGTGAGAATATGCCATGATAAAGGCGTTATCGCCGATCCTTGTTATGCCATCGCCCTTGTGCGTGCCTGAGTTTATCGTGCAAAACTCACGTATAGTTGCGTGTTCGCCGATGATGACGCCAGTATCGACCTCATCTTTATAGCTGATATCTTGCGGAATATCACCCACGATGGCGTAGCTAAATACACGAGAGTTATCGCCGATCCTCGTCTTGCCAAGCACCCTTGCGCCTTGTTTTATCGTGACGTTGTTGCCAAGGACTGCATCTTTACTTACAAATGCGTAAGCCTCGATATTTGCGTCATCTCCTACTATCGCTCCATCTTCTATAACAGCTGTTTGGTGGATATTTTTCATTTTTTCTCTTTTTCTTAAGCAAAAGCCTACTTATCGACTATCATCGCTTTTAGTTCAGCCTCGGCGCATAGCACGTCATCAACATATGCTTTGCCCTCAAGCACCCAGATATTTCCCTTGTGCTTTAGCACGTTTAGTCTGTACTCTAGCCTATCTCCAGGGCGGACTGGATGGCGAAATTTAGCCCCATCTATGCTCATAAAATAGACCACTTTGTTCTCGATGCCAGCTTGGTGCTCATCACTCATACTCTTAAACGCTAGCACGCCGCCAGCTTGCGCCATACCCTCAATGATCATCACGCCAGGATAGATCGGGTGACCTGGGAAGTGCCCCTGAAATATCGGCTCGCCAATGGTTACATTTTTATAAGCGACGATGTTTTTCGCAGGCTCTAGCTCGACAACTCTATCAATAAGCAAAAATGGAAATCTATGTGGGAGAATTTTTTGAATTTCTACGACGTCTATCACGTTTTAGCCTTAGTAATGTAAATTTTTGCCGATTGTAACAAATTTATACTAAGAAAAAAATTATTAGCCTCTTTTAAAATCTCTGAAATTTAGCCTTAATGGGTCTAAATTTAGCCCTCTAAAACCAAAATTTCTTCGCTGTCGTTGTAAAAAACAGCCTTTGCGTAAATTTCATAACTACCCTTTTTGACCTCGTCTAGGATGATGATAGGATTTTGTGAAAACTCCCCACTTATATCACGGCGAAATTTCATCTCAGCGCCAAGCTCAAGTGGCATTTTGCAAAGCTCATCAACGCTTTTAAATTTGCTATTTGTAAATTTATTAAAGCGCTCTATGCTCATAAATATCGCGCCCTCTTTTAGCTCATCATCCATCTCGCAGTCACACTCCACATTAAGCTTTAAATTCTCTCTTTTAAAGCCAGAGTAGAGCACAAAGTAGCTTGGCACCACAGCACCTTCAAATTTCACGCTCGCACGCAAAAGCCTGTAGTTTAAAAACCTTCTTCTAAAAAGGTGAAAACTCTCCCCCTTTGCCTCGCACTCGCGCACCTTTTTGTAAAGCTCAAGCCTCGCTTCTATGCTGCCATAAAGCGCCCTTGCGCGAACATCGCTCATTAGCTCACTTTGGGGTAAATTTTGCGAGTCGCGCTGTTTTTTTAGCGCAAAGACGCAGCCGCAGTAGTTTTGGTGATAGAGTTTGTCTTTTTTAGCGAGGATAAACTGCTCGCTTGTGCCGCCATTTTTTCTATAATCAACCGCAACCGCTTCTAAATTTGAGCCAGCTACCGCCTCATCAAGCGCCTTTTTAAGCTGAGTAAAGTCCTTTTTTGGGCTCATCAAAAGCGTCGTCGTGATCTTACTAAGTCCTAGTTCTATCGCCTTTTTAGCGGAGTCTGCCATGCGAAAATGAAAGCAGTACTCGCACCTTTTGCCCTTTTCTGGCTCATCTTCAAGCCCTTTTGTGCCACCAAGCCACGCTTCGTAGTCGTACTGGCCGCATATTAGCTCAATTCCTAGCTTCTCGCAGCTTCGTTTCACGTCCTCAAAACGCAGTAAAAACTCACTATATGGATGTATGTTTGGATCGTAAAAATAGCCTACTATTCGTTCATTTGGGAAGTCTTTTCGTAGGCGCTGTAAAAAGTAGTGGCTATCGACCGAGCAGCAGATATGAACTAGCAAATTTGACCTTTTTTGCTTGCATTATATCAAAGTTTGGCGTCATAAAATTTAGCTGCGTCGAGGTATTTTTTAAGGACATTTTGGCTTGTGAGATCATCAAATTTATCAAAAGCCACTTGCTTGCCAGATTCGATTATTAGCACCTTTTGCGCTATCTTCATCGCACTTAAAATATCGTGCGTGATAAAGATAATGCTGATCTTGTCATCCAAACTTAAAAGCAAATTTATGATCTTTTGCTTCGTTTCGTTGTCAAGTCCGCTTGTTATCTCGTCGCAGATTAAAATTTTTGGCTTTGAAAGAAGTGCGAGCAGTATCCCGACCCTTGTCGCCTCGCCGCCACTTAGCTGAGAGGGGAATTTCTCTAAAGTTTCATCTTTTAAATTTAAATTTACCAGAAGCTCTTTGAGCTCATTTTCGCTAAAGCTAAGCTTAAGATACGACCTCACATGAGCGATGGCTGTTTTTACTTTTAGCGCTGGATTTAGGGCTTGTTTTTGGTTTTGCAAGATATATCTGATATCTTTTTTGAGCTCATTTTTGTCCGTGATCTCTTCACTGTTTATATAAATTTTGCCCCCACTTTTTGGCTCGCTAAATGATATGAGCTTTGCAAGCGTGCTTTTGCCACTGCCACTTTGACCCAAAATGGCTAAATTTTCGCCATCATCAAGCTCGAAATTTATCCCCTCTAAAAGGTGCAGCACTTCAGCTCTAGCGTTAAAATGCTCCTTAAAATTTAAACTTTTTGAGACGTTTTTGAGCCTTATTTTCACGCATTTTCCTTTAAATTTAGCCGCCCATCTCTCATCTGCCAAATTTCATCACTAAGATATTTTGTCAGCGCCTCATCGTGCGAGATAAAGATGACGCTCATCTTGCCCTTTAAACTCTCTAAGATGCCCGCCACGTGGCTACCGCTAATGCTATCAAGCCCGCTTGTTATCTCGTCGCAGATTAAAATTTTTGGCTTTAAACAAAGCGCAAGAGCGATCTGCACGCGGCTCGCCTCGCCACCACTTAGCTCGTATGAGTATTTGTGCCAGATGAGATTTGCATTATCTAGCCCAAACTCCCTAAAATAAGCAAACGCAAGCTCTTTATTTGCCTTTTTGTCGCCATCAAGATAGGCGTTAAAATGATCGCCCACGTTTAAGAGCGGATGAAGGCTGGCAATAGAGTTTTGAAAAACGAGCGCGGCGACCTTTCTTCGGTGCTCTTTTAGCTCATTTTGACTAAGCTTTAAGATATCTTTTTTGTAAATGCTAAATTTATCCGCCCTCACTCTAAAATGATCATCAAAAAGCCTTATTAAGCTCTTTGCAAAGAGCGATTTGCCGCTGCCACTTGCACCCGTGATACCTATAAATTTACCCTCGCTCATGTCAAAATCAAGCTCGCGCAAAAGCTTCTTATCCTTATAAAAAACGTTTAAATTTCTAATCTCTATCATATTTTTATATTGCCATTTTTTGAATTTGACGTGATGATCGAGGTTGCAAGGATGAGCAAAAAGAGCGTCACGCCGGGGAAAAGCACCATCCACCAAGCGCCAAGAAAAAGTGCCTCTTTGCTTTCGTTTAGCATGATGCCAAGGCTTATTTTATTAGCGTCACTACCCACGCCAAAAAAACCAAGCGTTGCCTCCATGACGACTGCATTTATCGCATTTATGCCAAAGATACTAACTATTAGATGCTTTAAATTTGGCAAAATTTCAAAGCAGATCAGGCTAAATTTGCCAGCCCCATTTATCACAGCTTGCTCGGCGTAGTCGCACTTTTTATTAAGTCTTAAATTTTGCATAAAAACTTTTGCACCCTGCATAAACGAGCAAATGGCGATGATAAAAGATGTTATCAAAAGATCTCCGCTACTAAATGAGCTAAAAAGCATGATAAAAACGATGTTTGGTATGCTTAAAAAGGCATCAAGTCCCTTATCAAAAAGGCTCTCGCAAACCCTGCTCTTGCTCGTGCCAAAATATGCGTAGATGAGCGAAAACAAGGTCGTTAAAAAGCCAGCTAAAAGCAAGATAAGAAGCGAGTTTTTAAGCGCGTAGGCCACTCTTATGAGATTGTCTCTGCCTAGGATGTCCGTGCCAAAGATGTGTTCGCCGTTTGGGGCTAAATTTACCGCCATAAAGTCAGTGAAATTTGGCTCAAATTTAGAAAAAAATGGCGCAAAAAAGGCAAATGTGACAAGAGCTAAAAATACAAAACAGGCTAAGAAAAATATGACTTTTCTCATACATTTCTCTTATCTGCCAAGATAGCGAAAATTTTAGCCAGTAAATTTGCAAAAACGACAAAAACAGCCGTTAGCAAAATGGTCGCAAGTGCGACTGGATAGTCTTTGGCGATGACTGCATCAAGGCTAAGCTTGCCTATGCCTGGAAATGAAAAAATGCTCTCAATCACGTATGAGCCAGCAAAAACGCCAGCTACAAGGGTTGCGAAATAATAGACTATATCGGTGCTTGCGTGCTTTATAGCAAAGAGATAAATTTTGCCCCGCCCCAAACCTCTAGCGTGAGCTGTCTGGATAAAGTCGGCGTTTAGGCTTTGATTTAGCGTGTCTCTTACAAATTTTACGTTTGCGCCAAGGTGTGGTAAGATGATGGCAAGCGTTGGCAAGATGATAAATTTCACCCCAACTCCGCTAGATCCTAGCTCATTTGCCCCAGAGCTTGGCAGCACATTTAGATAGACGCTAAAGATAGCTATTAGCACGAGTGCTACGTAAAAATGTGGCAATGAAGCTAGCAAAAAGGAGCTAAAATTTATAAAGATATCGGCAAATTTATTTTTATAAATGGCACTTAAAAGCCCCAAGAAAAATGACAAAAGAGCTATCAGAAAAAACGAAGCAAAAAATAAAATAAGCGAGTTTAAAAGTCTCTCTTTAATGAGCAAAAAAACGCTTGCTCCACTTACAAAACTAGTGCCAAAATCCCCCGTGACAAAGTGAGCTAGCCATCTAAAATACTGCACAAAAAAGCCATCTTTTAGCCCCAAATTTTCTAAAATTTGCTCCTTTATAGCCACGCTCACCGCCTCACTTCGCAAAAACATCACGTCAGTGACGTTTCCTGGCAAAAAATATATGAGCAAAAATAGAAAAAATGAGATAAAAAACAGCAACCCAAGGCTTGAGATCGCTGTTTTTAAAATGGCTCTAAACAAAGTTTTTATCCACTATTTTACTTGCCACTCTCTTATGTTCCATAAAAATCCAGCCCCATGGTGGCCTAAAATTTGCGTCTTTATGCCTGAAATTTTGTTGTTAAAAACGAGCGGATAGTCGAGATAGGCTATAAAAATGTAAGGAGGGTTTTCAAAAAGCGCTTTTAGAAATTCTTTGTAGTATTTTTTCCTAAGCTCCACGTCCTTTGTATATCTTGCGTTTTTTAGGGCAAGATCGACGTTTGCGTCCTTGTAGTGGCTAAAATTCCAGCCATTTTCATTGACATCGATGTCGGCAAATCCGCCAAAAATTCTATATGTGTGAAAGTCTGGATCAAATGGGCTTCCCCAGCCAATCACGAAGCTATCAACCTTGCTTATACTAAAGGCTGTTTTTGGCTTTGCATAGGCTTTGGCTCTTACGCCAAATTTCTCAAACTCGCTGCTTAAAATTTTAGCTAGATTGACCCTTAAAATGTCGTTATTAAAAGCGTAGATGTCAAAGCCAAGCTCTTTGCCGTCCTTTTCAAAAAAGCCAGCCTTGTTTTTCTTAAAGCCACTTTTTTCAAGTAGCTCTTTTGCCTTTTGCGGATCGTAGCTAAATTTAAACTCGCTGTCATTTGCAAAGCTTTTTTCTATCGGGTTGTTCGCTACGCTTGCATATCCGTGAAATAGTTTTTTAACTATCTCATCTTTATTGACCGCGTAGTTTAGGGCTATCCTTACATTTTTATCTTGAAAAAGAGGATCATTAAAGTTAAACATCAAAGCTCTATAGTCCGCACTTTTAAATTTAAGCAGGCTTAATTTTTTATCATCTTTTATGAAATTTACGCCAGTTGGAGAGATGAGCGCAACATCGATCTCACCGCTTTTTAGGCCTACAAGTCTTAAATTTTCATCGCCGACGATCTTGAAAAATACCTTTTTTATCTTTGGCTCGCCTTTATAGAATTTATCATTTGCCGCAAATTCCAAGCTCTCATCTTTTTTCCATTTTACAAGCTTGTATGCGCCAGTGCCGATAGGGGCGTCATTAAATTTATCAGTCGCGATATCTTTGCCCTTTAAAATGTGCTCAGGCAAAACGCCAAAGCTAAGTGCGTCAAGAAACGGCGGAAATGGCTCACTAAGCGTGATCTTAACTTTATAATCACCCAAAATTTCAACGCTTTTTACCACCTCGTAGTTTGAGATAGCAGGGGCGTTTAGCTTCTTATCTTGAGCCGCTTCGATGGTAAATTTAACGTCCTTTGCGCTAAATTTCACTCCGTCATGCCAAAAAGCATCATCTCTTAGCTCAAAAATATACTCCAGCCCGTCATCGCTCACCTGCCAAGACTTAGCAAGCTCTGGCACAAGTGCGCTATTTTCATCGTGGCTAGTAAGACCAGAGAAAACTAGCGAAAGCGTAGGATCATGATCCTCGTCATAAAGTGGGTTTATGCGAGGTGTTTGCTCCTCGATAGCGACCACAACGGCATTTTCATTTGCATAAGCAAAGGCAGAAAACAACAAAAACAATAAAACCAAAAATCTCTTCATCACTCGCTCCTTTGTTTAAAAAATATTTGACGAATAGTAATACGAAATGCATAAAAGTATTATTAAGATAAGTGTAAATTTAATGTATAGAAAATTTGAAATTTCTAACTATCTTTTAACCTTTTTTAAAGTAAAATCAGGGCTCATTTTAGCTAACAAAAAGGTAAATTTCACAATGGATAAAAAGAAAAAAATAGCCCTAATTTCAGGCATAAGTTTAGTTTCACTCCTACTTATTTACACACTTCTTGGCTTTTTTGGTCTGCCTTATGCTATCAAAAATATCGCACCAAAGTACCTAAAAGACTACAACGCAACGCTTTTTGTTGGTGATGCTAAATTTAATCCCTTTACCTTCGAGCTAAACGCTACAAATGCCGAGCTAAACACCACTTCGCCGCTTTTTAGCACGAAGCAGATCGACCTTAAGCTAAAGCCATTTTCTATCTTTAAAAAGCTAGTTGAGATAGACATTTTTAGGCTAGATGAGCCAAAAGTAAAGATCGCAAGAGATAAAAAGGCAAATTTTAACTTTAGCAATTTTATAAGCGATGATAACGCAACTAGCGAAGATAACAGCACCAGCTCGATAAATTTCGCGCTAAATAACGCAAAAATCATCAAAGGTTCATTTTCATATAGTGATCAAAATTTAACAAAGCCATTTAACGTAAACTTTGATGATATAAACTACGAGCTTAGCTCGCTAAATACGAAGAAAAATAGCGCAGGTAGTCACATATTTGACTCAAACTCAAGCCTGGCGCACAAGATCGATCTAAATGGCGATATCAAGCTAAATCCACTAAAAATAGAGGGTAACGTCAGCATAAAGGACTTTAGCATAAAGCCAGTTGCGATAAGCTTCATCGACAATGACGCGTTAAATCTCAAAAATGCCATTATAAACTTAAAGATAAACTACGCTTTAAAAGCCGATGAGAACGCAACTGGGATAAATTTAAAAGATGGCTTTTTAAATGTAAAAGGGCTAAATTTAAATGAGGGCGAAAATGAATTAAGCCTTGGCGAGTTAGAGCTTCCAAAATTTGATCTTGTTAGCAAGATAGCGGATAAAACAGAGGTTGCTCTAAATTTAAGTGCTATAAATTTAAATGATATCTCTTTTAAAAATGCTATAGCCGCAAGCGTAAAATCACTAAATTTAAGTGATATCTCGCTTCTTGCAAATTTAAATGGAAAAAGCGAGCTAAATGCCACAGCCAAGCTAAAAAGCGTAGGCGCAAACGCTCTTAAAGTAGATGAAGCAGATAGAAATTTAGCAAATTTAAAAGATATAAATGCTTCAAATTTAAATCTAAATTTAGTAAATAACAAAACCGCCCTAACG